>DATGQB010000101.1:0-13572 GCA_035304405.1 Edaphocola sp. | reverse complement strand
CTCTTTATATAAAATTATTCTTGCTTCTAATCCACTTCAATAGCTCAAAAACCATAATTTATTATGCTTTTTTCACTATTTTGTGGATTATTTGCCATAATAATTTTCTTTTAAATTCCTAATGCGTAATCTGGGATAATTGCTGCCATCATGTAAATAAATAGCAACCGCCGCTATAAAAACAAAACACCCGGGTGGAGCTAAGTACCTCACCCGGGGATGTGCGCTGCGGGGCGCTTATTCTTCTTTTGCCTTTTTCTTTGTCGTCTTTTTCTTCTTAGGTTTGGATTCCTTTATCACTTCGGCAACATATCCAAAATCTATCTGGCGTTTTTCCATATCTACCCTGTCCACACGCACCTTTACTTTATCACCAATAGCAATGCGCTTACCACTACCTTGGCCCACTAAGGCATAATCATGATCTACAAACACAAAGTCATCAATCTCAGTGAGCTCAGCAATACTAATCATACCTTCACATTTATGCTCAATGGTTTCGGCCCAGAAGCCGGTAGGTGCCACGCCGCTAACCAAAGCATCAAATTCTTCACCTATATGCTTGGCCATAAACTCGGCTTGCTTGTATTTATCGGCAATACGCTCGGCCTCCATAGCCTTGCGCTCCCGCTCAGAGCAGTGCTGGCATTTGAGTTCCATTTTCTTATCCGGCTGCATTTCTTTATCCAATACCTCTTGCACCACCCTATGCACCATGATATCGGGGTAGCGACGAATGGGCGATGTGAAATGGCAATAGTATTCAAAACCTAGGCCGTAGTGACCAATATTCTCGGTTGTATAAGCGGCTTTGGCCATAGTGCGGATACCCAATTGCTCAATAACATGCTGCTCGGGCTTGCCCTCAACCTGTGCGAGCATCTCATTGAAAGAGGATGCAATAAGCTCAGGTGTATTCAGATTGAGTTTGTAACCAAAGCGAGCTACAAACTGAGCAAAAACAGATAATTTTTCTTCGTTGGGCACATCATGCACCCGGTATGGGAATGGCAAATCTGCCTTATTTACCTTAATCTTTGCCACAAACTGCGCCACATATCTATTGGCGAGCAACATAAACTCTTCGATAAGTTTATGAGCATCTTTGCTTTCTTTGAGCACTATTCCAATAGGCACGCCCTCTTCGTCCAGTCGAAATCGGATTTCCTGAGAAGAGAAATTGATGGCACCCTTTTTGAAACGAGCGGCACGCAAGGCCTTGGCCATTTTGTCGAGTTTTAAAATCACCTCGGAATGTATGCCCTCCCCGGTTTCGATGGTTTGTTGGGCTTCTTCGTAGGTAAACCTATGATCGGAGTGTATCACCGTGCGGCCAATCCAATGCTCATACACTTTACCCTTCTCATCCATTTCGAATACGGCAGAAAAAGTAAATTTATCTTCATTAGGTCGCAGAGAGCAGAGCACATTGGAAATATTTTCCGGCAACATGGGCAACACTCTGTCGGGCAGGTACACCGAAGTGGCACGCTGATAAGCTTCCTTATCTAGCTCGGTATCGGGCTGCACATAATAGCTAACGTCGGCGATATGCACCCCTACTTCGTAGTGGCCATTTTCCAGCACTCTAAAAGATATGGCATCATCGAAGTCTTTAGCATCTTCCGGGTCAATTGTAAAGGTGAGCACATCTCTAAAATCGCGCCTTTGGGCAATTTCTGCCTCCGAAAGTTCCGTGGGCAAAGCCTCACTCTCGGCAACTGCTTCTTCTGAAAAACGCAATGAAAAGCCTGCATCCAGCAGTATTTGCTTCATGGCAATCTGATTCTCCCGCTCATTGGTAAGCAGTTCTACAATCACCCCTTCGGGGTTGCGCTTACCATTTCCCCAGTCTTTGATGCGGGCAATGGCCCTATCACCAGACTTCCCCCCTTTCAGAGCACGAGCGGCGATAAATATGTCAAAGGGAATATTGGACTTATCCGGCACTAAAAATCCAAAGCCTTCAGATACGGTAAGCGTACCGGTAAATTCTTCTTGTTTGTGCTCAATTACTTTTGCTATTTTCCCTTCAGGGCGACCCTGACTGCTTACTTTGGTAATGTTTACTTTTACTTTGTCGCCATCTATGGCGTTTTTCAAATTTTCGGTCCGAACCAGAATATCTCTGTCCCAGCCCTCTACGATTACATAACCCATTCCGGATTGGGTAACCTCAAGCGTACCTTCTACGCTACTACCTTCTACACCGGATTTCTTTTTCTTCTGCGGTATATAGTTAGATTTTGCTTTTTTTCTAGCCATTTAAAATGCTCATTCGTTTGATGTAAAGGTAATGCATTTGTTTGGCGCTAAGTGTGAATTTTGACCCAAAATGTAGCCTCCGCGACATGGACGAATGCCGCAGCAGTGCCAGAAGCCCAAATCTCTGTAACTTTACACCTCTTTAGCCAGCCAAAAATATAATATAACAGATGATAGAAACACATGCCCATTTGTATGACGAGCAGTTTGACCAGGACATAGATAAGGTAATAGCCCGTGCCAAAGATATAGGGGTTGAAAAAGTGTATATGCCCAATTGTGATAGTACCACTATTGCGCCAATGATGCGACTGGCCGAAGCGCAACCGGGATACTGCATCCCTATGATGGGTATTCACCCTTGTTATATCAAAGAAAATTTTGAGGAAGAACTGGCCATAGCCTACGACTGGCTGCAAAAAGAGTCATTTGCAGCTGTGGGCGAGATAGGGCTGGATTATCACTGGGACACCACGTATGTACCGCAGCAAAAAGAGGCTTTTCATCGTCAGATTGAATGGGCATTAGAGAAAGATTTACCCATAGTTATACATTCCCGCTCCGCTACTCAGGATTGTATAGATATCGTAAAGGAACACCAAAACGGCAAGCTCAGAGGCATTTTTCATTGTTTTGGCGATGGACTGGAAGTAGCCCGACAAATTATTGACCTGGGATTCCTTATGGGAATTGGCGGTGTCGTTACCTTCAAAAACAGTGGTTTAGCCGCAGTGGTTAAAGAAATAGACCTAGCACATCTGGTTCTGGAAACCGACGCACCCTATCTTGCTCCTGTGCCATTTAGAGGAAAGCGCAACGAATCGGGTTACCTGAGCTATGTGGCGGAAAAAATAGCCGAGTTGAAAGGTATTAGCATCGATGAAGTAGTACACACAACTAGTGCCAATGCAGCAAATCTATTTGACAAGTAAAAAGTTATCGCTCAGCTGAACTAACTGGCCGTAAAAGAGCCTGATGAAGATAGCCCAGCATCCCAAACAAGGCAGTGGCTAAAAAAGTGCTGCAAGCATCTTCGGGCAATAGCTGCCAATAGGAAACCTATTGACGCAAAAAATCCGATTGGTATGATAAAGGGCTTGGCCTTTACTACCAGTCGGATTCAAAATAATATTGCTCTCAGGAGCATTTACCCATTAGCAAGCTGCTCGTCTGTGATTTTAAATATTCCATTTGCCTGTCTGGTACAGGTGATGATAAGGTCATTAATACATACATGCGGGGGCAGTGTGGCGCAGTAGTAAATAGTATTCGCAATATCCTCGGCATGTAAAGGCTCGAATCCCTGATAGGTAGCTGCCGCCCTTTGCTCATCACCGTTGAATCTCACCAAAGAAAACTCTGTATCTACCATTCCGGGATGAATGGCCGTAACCTTAATATTATACGCCAGCAGGTCAATGCGCATACTCTCTGACAATGCATCTACAGCATGTTTGGTAGCACAATACACATTACCGTTAGGGTACACATACTTTGCAGCCGTAGAGCCCAGATTGATAATATGGCCTTGTTTGCGGGCTTTCATAAGCGGAGCAATACCTCTGGTAATATATAGCAGCCCTTTGAGATTGGTATCAATCATTGTATCCCACTCATCTATGTCTCCATCCTGTATAGGTCCAAGGCCCAGCGCCTTACCGGCATTATTTACCAAAACGTCCGGGGCACCCCAGGTGGTAGCCACCTTATTTACAAAAGCAGCCACTTCTGCTCTATTGCTTACGTCTATGGCGTCTATCAATACCTGAGTGGTACCGGCAAATTCTGCAGCAATGGCTTCCAGACGCTCTGTTCTTCTGCCACAAATCCATATTTCATGTCCTTCACGGGCAAACTTCCCAGCGGTAGCTCTGCCTATTCCGGCAGTAGCCCCGGTAATCAAAACTTTCATATGTCCAATCTAAGTAATAATTTTTCCCTTATAACATGCTAACGAATTAACGTTATTTCGCCATAAAAATCCTCAACCTCACCTTCCGGATTGCGGGCCTTACCATGCCAGAAATACACGCCGGGGTCGGCCATTTTTCCGTTAAAGGTACCATCCCAGCCGCCGGCACTATCACTATTCATATCAAAAACCAGCTGGCCCCAGCGGTTATAAATTCTGAAGAAAACGATATTGGCATAGCCGGCTACAATAGGACGAATCACATCATTGCGGCCATCTCCATTTGGAGAAAAGGCATTGGGCACCACAAAATACGGATGAGGCACCACTCTGATGCGTACCGAATCATAGCCCACACAGCCTTCGGCACTGGTCATGTCTAAACGGTAGCGATAATAGCCTACCTCTGGTATCGTAATTGCAGATTTGGGATTATTGGGCTCTTCTATATAATCAGTAGGCGACCATTGATAATGCAATCCTCCGCTGCCGTTCATATTAAAGGTTACATCCTTTACCACAAGTGTATCATTGCCCGCAAAAGGCTCAAAACGTGGTATGCGTATCCTAGCCGAAGCGGTGTCTATACAGCCTTTGGTATTCTTCACGATTAAGCTCACATCGAAGTTTTCGTATCGAGCATCGAATACATGATTCACATCTTGCTGATTATAGCTGCTGCCATCGCCCATATCCCATTGCCAACCATATATTTCAGGGAAGGTGGACTGTGTTTTGTCTATAAACTTAATTTCCTCACCCTTGCAGAATTTGCCTTCAATATCAAACTCAGCCTTAAATTTGGGGTAAATCTTCACTTTCTTAACAATACTATCCGAGCATGTAGAACCCGGGTTCACTATCAACTTAACATAGTAAGTACCGGTATCCGGATAAGTATAAGAAGGCGCAAAACCTCTCGAAGTGTCGGCCAGGGTATTAGGGTCGCCAAAATCCCAGAAGTAAGCAAAGCCACCCTGACTTGTATTTTGGAAATGCACTGTAAAAATCGAATCGCAGCGGGCTATATACACATCCGGCTCATGGGAAAAGGATGGCATATCGGCGATAACTGCTTTGGAACAGTCCGTAATAACAAATTGCAAATCTCTGCGCAAGGTATTGATAACATTGCCATTGCGCCATTCCCGTACACATACCGTGAACACATACCTACCAATCTGCGTAGGCTTTCCGGTGAGCATCCCTGTTATAGGATCGATCGTAAAAGCAGGATTAGAAGGTATGGGATAAGCGGAATCATACGGACTGATATAGGCTACCGGCGTATGCGGTGGTGGCATAATTCCTGATGCAGTAGGTATTGGATCCCACTGCGTACCACCAATAAATGCATTACAAAGCTCATAGCTCAGCGAATCGCCGTCGATGTCAGTGGCGGAAAAGTCAAAGGATAAAGGGTCGTTTACACAAATAATCTGAGGTGGATTGTTTTTAAATTTGGCGCTATTATTAGGACATTGCCCCGATGTAAATGGTGGTATATAAGAGGTAAAGGTAGCCCCTGTAACACCGGGAGAAAAAATATTATTGATAAATTGATTGCGGCAGCAGCGCTGATACACAAACACGTAACCATTATTATTGGGCGGCAGCGAAACTTCAAATTGAAATACTGTACGCTGCATACAGGTGTTAGGAATATTGTTGATACAATCGTTTGAGAAACCAGTAGGAACAATATTTTGCTCTATATACATGCCGGTGCTTCCGTATGTAACAAGGGTATTAGTACCTATCTCATATATGGCATAATGTGATGGCACATCTTGAGCAATAGCGTCCTGCTGACCGGTGAGACAGTCCTGAAACAAGGTAAACGTAAACCGGAACTTATTATTACCCACACACTCATACACAATATCGCCTCCAAAAATATGAGAGGCCCAGACTCTGCCTTGAAACAGCATTTGAGCCAAAAACAGCACTACAAAATATATTATTTTTTGTTTCATGGTCCGATTTAATTGGCCTAGCGAATGAATTCTTGCATCCCCTTCAGGAATACCCACTGCACATAAATTCTTACTTGAAATTGATTCTGTTTTCTTCATTGATTTTTTGCAACTGGGCATTTTTAGCCCCCTTTAAAAAGTCGGATGCAAAAATGAAACTATTGAGCAATTGGTCATCGCTAAATACTATTTCTCTATTACTACCCTCCCATTGCTTTCTGCCCTGATGCATATATATGATATGGTCCCCACTTTCCATCACCGTATTCATATCATGGGTATTGATGATAGTGGTCATACTGTACTCCTTGGTAAGCTCGGCTATCAGATTATCAATGACCAGAGAAGTTTGTGGATCCAGACCTGAGTTGGGTTCGTCACAAAACAAAAACTTAGGATTGAGCACAATAGCTCTGGCTAGCGCCACCCTTTTCTTCATCCCCCCGCTGATCTCGGCCGGATATTTTTTATTGGCATCCTTAAGCTTCACCTGCTCCAAAACTTCGTTCACACGTTCTAATCTTTTCTTGTAGGAATCACGGGTGAACATGTTTAAGGGGAACATTACATTCTCCTGAACGGTCATACTGTCAAACAACGCAGAACCCTGAAAGAGCATCCCTATCTGTCGGCGAATATCTTTCATCTCCTCGGTATTCATCTTTGTTATATCCACTCCATGATAAAGAATCGCGCCTTCCTCGGGGCGCATGAGGCCAATCATACACTTCATCATCACCGTTTTACCACTACCGCTGGCGCCGATGATGAGGTTCGTTTTTCCTTCATACATTGTAAAGCTTACATCCTTAAGGATTTCTTTCTCGCCGAAACGCTTACTTACATGCTTGACTTCTATCATGAAATGGCTCGCTTAAATATGCCGAAATAAAAATTGCGTACTGAGGAAATCAAACCTCCCCAATACGCAAATATAAGTTTAAATGTGCTGAACTACCGCACAAGAACGGATTTATTACAAACTTTTAGCATCTGCCAAAAACTGCGCCAATCCTAAGTCTGTCAATGGATGTTTCAGTAATCCCAGAATGGAATTGAGCGGGCAGGTACAGATATCGGCTCCTACCTCTGCGCAACGTACTATATGCAAAGGATTTCTGATAGACGCCGCCAACACCTCGGTCATAAAGCCCTGAGCATTGTAAATATCAACGATTTGTTTAATCAGTGTCACCCCATCCCAGCTGCTATCATCGATACGGCCGATAAAAGGAGAAACCATGGTAGCACCCGCTTTGGCAGCCAAGATAGCCTGACCCGGAGAGAATACTAAAGTACAATTGGTCTGAATACCATTGTCAGAGAACCATTTAATGGCTTTAATACCGTCTTTAATCATAGGAATTTTCACTACGATATTTTCATGCAAGGCGGCAAGTTTCTGACCCTCTTCTACCATCCCTTTAAAGTCGGTAGCAATAACCTCAGCACTTACAGGGCCATCCACGATACTACAAATATCTTTGTAGTGTTGAAAAATAGCCTCAGTGCCTTTTATCCCCTCCTTTGCCATAAGAGAAGGATTGGTGGTAACACCATCTAAAATGCCCAAATCCTGAGCTTCTTTGATTTGCTCTAAATTGGCAGTATCGATAAAAAATTTCATATTATAAAAATCAAAGGTTTTGAGTGCAAAGATAACTTATTAAATCGAGTTGCCCATGTGCCAGACCGGCAAAAAACAAAAGGATTGCCGGCAGTGCCTCTAGCCAATCTGCCAGTCCACTATTTTATTTTCAAGTTCGGGATTGAATGCTGCCTGTACTTTTATATAATTATCAGTATAGCCTTCAATGATGCCGTTCTTATTGCGATGCTCAAACAATACCGGGCGCACCTGCCCATAATGTTGCTCTTCGAAGAACCTCATTTTTTGATACGAAAGATTGCGCAAGCGCTTATTACGCTCATGCCTTACGGCCATGGGCACAGGGGCTGCCAGCTCGGGTGCCAGTGTATTGGCTCGCTCGGAGTAGGTAAAGACATGCAGATAAGAGATTGGCAATTCATGTAAAAAGTTGAATGTATCTTCAAAATGCTGCTCTGTTTCTCCCGGAAAGCCTACAATCACATCCACACCGATACAGCAGTGCGGCATTAATGCTTTAATCTTATTTACTCTGTCTGCGTAGAGCTCGCGCTGATAGCGACGACGCATTTTACCTAAAATCTCATTATTCCCACTCTGCAGCGGAATGTGAAAATGCGGCATAAAATGCTTGCTTTTCGCTACAAAAGCTATTATCTCATCAGTGAGCAGGTTAGGTTCTATACTAGATATCCTGAAACGTGGCATCAAATCAGTCTCATCCAGGGTCTGAATAAGCTCATAGAATGTTTCCTCTTTCTTTCTGCCACCAAAATTTCCTTTACCAAAATCGCCAAGATTGATACCTGTGAGCACTATCTCCTGCGTACCGGCTGCAGCCAGCTGCTTTACGTTTTCTATCACATTTTCAATAGTATCACTACGGCTGTGTCCTCTGGCCAGAGGAATGGTACAAAATGAGCAATTATAATCACAACCATCCTGAACCTTCAAAAATGTGCGGGTACGGTCGGCCAGGGAATATGATGCATTAAATCCATTTATGTCTTCAATATCACAGCTATGCACACGAGCACCCTGACTCCTGTCGTATTCTTTGATATGTTTGGCCAAATTAAATTTCTCTGCTGCGCCCAAAACCAAATCCACCCCTTCAATTTCAGCAATTTCTTGCGGCTTAAGCTGAGCATAACAACCGGTAATCACCACCATGCTTTCGGGTGCCCTTCGCTGTATACGACGCACTAGTTGCCTGCACTCTTTATCAGCATTTTCGGTAACCGAGCAGGTATTAATTACATATACATCCGCATGCTGGTCAAACTCGGTTTTGATAAAGCCCTCCGCTTCCAGACTCCTGCTGAGGCTGGAGGTTTCTGAAAAGTTGAGTTTGCATCCTAATGTATGAAAGGCTACAGATTTGCTCATGATACTGAAGTAAAAAACTGCAAAATTACTGCTTTTTATTTTGCTGCAGGAGGATTGTATATAGCTTATATTTTTGATAACCTTTTCACCATGCGTAGCAAAGCTTTAATATCCGATTATTCTGCCTCAGCATCAGGCCGTTTCCAGGATGCAAACAATCCCGCCAGACTTAGCAGCAATAAGGCCATAACAGCACAGCATATATGGGGGCAGATTCGAAAACCCTCTAAACAATAGGACGAAAAATATATTTTGGAGCACATGCTGCAAAAGCATGGGCTATAAGTGAGGGTCTTTGGCGAGCAATAGGACAAGACGCACCACTAAGAAGTAGTATTTATCTCTTTTTTAGCCTCAGCAACAGCAATTTATGCACCCAAAACCATCTATTGATCAACTTATTATATACAAATCACGATCTTTGCCGCAAGAATTTGTGCGGTGCATGATTATATATCCTGCATAATAGTTTAAGCCTTAACTTTGCCCAAATTTTTCGAAAATATGATGCAGTTTAATGCAGAAGGATACGATAAGGAACTTCTTTTAGATCTCTACAAAGGGCTGTTAAAACCTAGAATGATAGAAGAGAAAATGCTGATTTTGCTTCGTCAGGGCAGAGTGAGCAAATGGTTTAGCGGCATAGGCCAGGAAGCTATTGCTGTAGGTGCCACCATGGCACTGGATGAGGATGAATATATCATGCCTCTGCACCGCAATCTGGGGGTCTTCACAGCCAGAAACATGCCATTCGACAAGCTGTTTTTGCAATGGCAAGGTAAAAAAGAGGGCTTTTCAAAGGGTAGAGAGCGCTCCTTTCACTTCGGCAGCAATGAGCATCATATATGTGGTATGATTTCCCACCTGGGGCCACAATTGGCTATTGCGGATGGTATCGCACTGGCACATAAACTCAAAAAAGAGGATAAAGTATCACTGGCATTCTCAGGGGATGGTGGTACCAGTGAGGGCGACTTTCATGAGGCACTAAATACGGCCGCTGTATGGGGGCTACCAGTGATATTCCTGATTGAAAATAATGGCTACGGCCTGAGCACACCGACACAAGAGCAGTTTGTATGTAAGCAACTGGCAGATAAAGCCGTGGGCTATGGCATGGCTTCCAAAATAGTGGATGGTAACAACATTCTTGAAATGTACAAAACTATCTCTGAAGCCCGCCAATACTGTATCCGTGAGCAAAAACCGATACTAATCGAGGCTATGACCTTCCGTATGCGCGGGCACGAAGAGGCCAGCGGTGTAAAATACGTTCCTAAAGAGCTTTTTGAAGAATGGGGCAAAAAAGACCCTGTAAAAAACTATGAGGAGTTTTTGCTTAAAGAAGGTATACTCACCGATGCGCTCATACAAGAATACAGAGATGCCATCCAGAAAGAAATAGACCATGGTCTTGAAGTAGGTTTTGCAGCGCCGGCTATCACACCGGATACAACGGAAGAGATTAAAGACATCTTTGTTCCTTACCGTGCTGCCAACACAGACACCACCAATCTGCCCAAGTCTGAAAAGAAATTTATACAAGCCATTAGCGAGGGTATTCGCCAGGCTATGGATAAGCATCCACAATTGGTGCTTATGGGTCAAGACATTGCAGAATATGGTGGTGCCTTTAAAGTAACAGAAGGCATGGTGCAGCAGTTTGGCAAAGAGCGAGTACGTAACACGCCGCTCTGTGAATCTGCCATTGTGGGTACGGCCTTGGGACTTTCCATCAAAGGTTTTAAAGCCATGATGGAAATGCAGTTTGCAGATTTTGTAACCGTGGGCTTCAATCAGATTGTCAACAATCTAGCCAAAATCCATTACCGTTGGGGGCAAAATGCCGACGTGGTGGTACGCATGCCTACAGGGGCAGGAGTAGGAGCCGGACCGTTCCACTCTCAGAGCAATGAAGCTTGGTTCACTCACACACCCGGTCTAAAGGTGGTGTACCCTTCTACCCCAGAGGATGCCAAAGGGCTTATCTTGGCAGCATTCGAAGACCCGAACCCAGTTATATTCTTCGAACACAAAGCTTTATACCGCTCGGTGAGCGGCTTGGTTCCAGATGATTATTATACCATTGAGATAGGCAAAGCAAAAACCGTGAAGCAAGGTGATGATATTTCCATTATCACTTATGGTTCGGGTGTACATTGGGCGCTCGAATATGCCGCTAAACATCCTGAAATATCATTTGATATTTTAGATTTAAGAACGCTAGCTCCGCTTGATTATGAGGCTATTGAAGCTAGTGTGCGCCGCACCGGTAAGGTATTGTTGCTGCACGAAGACACACTCATAGGAGGTATCGGTGGTGAGATTGCGGCCTGGATCGCCGAGCATTGCTTCACCTATCTGGATGCTCCGGTGGTGCGTTGCGCCAGCTTGGACACTCCGGTACCTTTCGCCATTGAACTGGAGCAAAACTTCCTGGCGAAGAAACGCCTAGGCGAGGCTGTGGAGAAACTTTTAAAATTCTAATTTTCAAACAACATTATCAATCATAGAGGCCACATTTTGGTGGCCTCTTTTTTATTGCACTAACCTCGAGCTCATTCCGATAGAGAGATGAGTTTCGTGGCTCTGGGCTCATCTTATATAAATCATCACATGCAGTGATGATACAATTCCTATGCTAAGCCCCTTATCACACAAGACTTTGCTTGCCGCATTAGATAATATGCAGCACTTCGCTGGGCACAAACGATGGTAAAGATTTGTAAAAATTGACTTCCTATGCCGGAACGAGACAAATTCCAACGATAAAAGTTGAAATTTTGCACAATAAAGCGTATATTTCGAAATGCGAATGTTGATTTTCATACTTAGCCTGCTCCTACCCCAATATTTGGGCGCTCAAAAGCTGCTTTGGGAGCGAGCCATTCCCACAGCCAGACTATTTGATGTGGATGATATCAACAACTGTTATATCGTGTTTGAAGATAATAGTTTGGTAAAGTATAACGAACATGGCGACAGTACCACGCATTACAGAAGCATTCAGCATGGCCCTATCGCCAGTATTACAGCACGCAATCCCTTAAAAATCCTTCTTTTTTATCCCGACTTTAGTAAGCTCATCATCCTGGATCGCATGCTTTCTGTGAAAACAGAGATTGATTTACGCCGCTCAGGCATGATGAGAGCCAGTGCAGCAGCTTTGTCGCAAGACGGTCAAATATGGGTACTTGATGAGCAAATTATGCGCTTGTTTAAAATAGATGAGCAGGGAAAGACCATCATGCAGAGCGAAGACATCCGAACGCTGACCCGGAGTCATACAGAGATTCAGGCCATACAGGAGCAAAACAGAAGGCTTTACCTTATTGATGAAAGCTTGGGGCTATACATCTTTGACCAGTTTGCCAACTTTCTGCACTCCGTGCAACTCCCAGAACAGCACCAGGCTCAGGCTTTAGAGCAAGGCATATTATACCAGCAGCAAGGCAAGCTGCAGCTGTATCAGGAAGTGAATGGCCAGACAAGGGAACTTCCATTAACGCTGGAGCCAGACTTTATCACAGCCAGAGTAAACAAAGAACGACTGTATATTTTATATCCCAACAAACTAGTAGTATATTCGTTAATGCCTTAACCCCATCATTAAAATTACTATGGACGGTATTACAATTAGTCAGATTATCACAGTGTCGCTTACTTTATTTGCAGTAATTGATATATTGGGTTCAATTCCCATTCTTATCAATATGAAGAAAAAGATGGGAGACATTTCTGCCCTTACAGCCACAGTCACCTCCGGCGCCCTTATGATACTGTTTTTCTTTGCCGGCAATGATATACTTAACTTTATGGGACTGGATGTCAATTCCTTTGCCATTGCAGGTTCTATAATTATATTTCTGCTTGGTCTGGAAATGATTTTGGGTATGGAGTTTTTCAAACCAGATGGAGGCAACGGCAAGACGGGCAGTATAGTACCTATCGCCTTTCCACTTATAGCCGGCTCGGGTACACTTACTACGATCCTTTCCTTAAAAGCGTCTTATAATCAGTATGCCGTTTTGTTAGGTATATTGATCAATCTTGTATTCATATTTATCTGTATCCGCTCACTTAATCTTATGGAAAGATTACTGGGCCCGGCGGGGATACTGGTGATACGCAAGTTTTTTGGCGTAATATTGATTGCCATTGCGGTAAAAATTTTCAAAGAAAATGCATTGGCGGGACTTTAATCCCGCCTTAATTTTTATTTGAAAAAGTCGCGCATCAGCTGTAGCAGCATTGGGGTATTGATTTTTTCAAATGGGTGTACGGTGTTGGGCAGTACTGCCAGTGTAGCACTTTTCAAGCTGCGATACACTTGCATTGTTTCTTCTATGCTCACCATATTATCCTTATCGCCTACCATCAGTTGCACCGGCGCGTGAATTTTTGATAGCATAGCATCTGTA
>DATGQB010000100.1:0-4298 GCA_035304405.1 Edaphocola sp. | reverse complement strand
CGCATCATTGCCCTTATATTCACTGCTACAATTGCATTCGCCACATGTGTTACCATGCTTCCGCTACTTTCAGAGCTTGGGTGCCGGCAGCTGCCCTTTGCCTAGCTATCTGGCATAATAACATCCATACCCCTTCAGCCTTGGTATGCCTCCACGGGGGCTATAAAATCATAGGCCAAATAAAAGCGCTCCCTTGCATACAGGCAAGGGAGCGCTTTTATTTGGATGTTACTTTGAGAAAGTTATGATTATTGTACCGGGCTCAAATATTGAGCATAGCAATAGCCTTCTTCGCCATCATCAGTACGCACCAGCCACCATTGGTCATTGGCTTGGCTGATGAGGGTAATAATTTCTCCTTTGGCAGCTTTTCCCACAATAGGTTGGTCTGTGCCAGGGCCCTTTCTGATATTCAGATTGCTGCTTTCGGTCACTACTTTTACCTTAGCACCAGCCACAGCACCGGCTACGTCCACATCCATTACCACATCGCCACTTAAGTAATTAGGGTCTATGCTGTCATAGATAGCCCATAGTTTGTTTTTAACATCTGCATTAGGAGCAGAGCCTTGTATTCTCAACACACCGTCAGACTCACCAATGCGAAGGTCTGTCAATCCGCTGTTCTGCGCCTCAGCAATGAGTGCGCTGTATTTATCCTGTAATGACATAGTAAATTTTTTTAGGTTTAAATGATTGCAATAAGCTTAGTTATTAACTTTTAATGCAGACATATCTGTTTTGATAGGTTTTAGATTGTCCAGCATTTGTTTTAATCTGGTTACTTTGGCTTTTTCGATTTCGCCATTTACATAGATTATACCTTCTTTAACTTCGGCAGATACACTTGGGAAGTCTTTTAGTACATCGCTTACGCCGGCAGACAATGCTGCATCTTCTGCGTTCACTACCGGAGCTGGTGTAGCAGCCACCTCAATATTGTTATTGATAGATTTTACACCACTCTTTTTTGCATCTAGAGCTTTTACAGCGTTTTCTGCTGCGATTTTATCTGCTTCACTATTTACGGTGCCGGAAAGAGTTACCACACCATCTTTAACAGAAACGCTTACGCCCGGGTGCATCACCGCTTCAACATTTGATTGCACGGTTGCATCAGGCACATTACTTTTACAGGAGGGCACCACCATCGCCGTAGCTCCTGTCAATAACAAAACTGGAATTAATTTTTTGATTGTCATTTTAGTTAGAGTTTTTTAGGTTTATTAGTAATTTTTTCAAGTTCGGAAAGTGAAGTTACGCAAATAAAATATCCGCACAAGTCAATAACAATTTTTTTACATCTAATACGTTTTTTGTATAGGTATAATAATTTTGGTTTTGTAAAATCATAATACTTTCATATCTTTGCACGGTAAACAGTAATGGTTGGGGGCAGGCTGCCCCCATATTTTGTTGAGAATATGGATATAATCTCTTTTGTAAGCGAGAAAGTAAACGGATTTATAGAAGCATCTTCTTTGTTTTTGGTAGAAGTGAAAGTTAAGCCCACCAATAATATTAAAGTGTATATTGATGGAGATGAAGGGGTGAATATTGACACTTGTATTAAAATAAACAGAGCTTTATATAACGCCATAGAAGAGAGTGGCATGTTTCCGGAAGGTGATTTTTCGCTGGAGGTTTCCAGCCCCGGCGTGGATACTCCGCTAAAAATGATGAGGCAATACCACAAGAACATTGGCAGAACGGTAGAAATTACGCTGAATGATGATACTACCCAGCAAGGGAAGATGATAGCAGTAAGCGATGAAAAAGTAACTTTGGAAAAGAAGCTCCCTAAAAACAAGGGAACTGAAACTGTGGAGTTGCCTTTTGATATGATTAAATCTACAGTGGTGCAGATTGTTTTTTAATTAATTATTCACTTAAAATAGTATAATAATATAGCACTTTCTGAATAGGGTACAGTGCTACATTAACAACAAATGCAAATACGATGGCAAGTATCAATCTAATAGAATCGTTTCAGGATTTTAAAGAAGCTGAAGGTATCGACCGCGCTACCCTCATGAAGGTGTTAGAAGATGTATTCAAAACCTTGTTGAGAAAGAAATATGGTTCTGACGAGAATTTTGATGTGATCGTAAATGACCAGACAGGTGACTTGGAAATCTTCAGACGCAGAGTGGTTGTAGAAGACGGTTTTGAAGAAGATGATAATGCAGAAATACAATTGTCTGAGGCGAGAATGATCGACCCTGACTATAGTATTGGAGAAGAAGTATATGAAGAGATAGACGTGCTTGATTTTGGAAGACGAGCAATACTGGCAGCTAAGCAAACACTTGCCGCAAGAATTAGCGATCTTAAAAAGAATGCTATCTTGCAAAAATATGCTGAGCGCGTAGGTGAGATTATCAATGGAGAAGTATATCAAATCTGGAGAAAGGAACTGATGGTGCTCGACGAAGAAGGTAATGAATTGCTCCTGCCAAAATCTGAACAAATCCCGGGCGATTTCTTTAGAAAGGGTGAACCTGTACGTGCAGTGGTTAAAAGAGTGGAGATGCGTAGTAATACTCCAGTTATCATCCTGAGTAGAACCCACCCTTCTTTCCTGGAAAAATTGTTGGAAATCGAAGTTCCGGAAATCCAAGATGGTCTTATCACTATTAAGAAAATTGTTAGGGAACCAGGTGAGCGCGCAAAAGTAGCAGTGGAAAGCTACGATGACAGAATAGACCCTGTGGGCGCTTGTGTAGGTATGAAAGGTAGCCGAATTCACGGTATAGTGAGAGAACTGATAAATGAAAATATTGATGTAATCAATTACACAAATAACATTTCACTCTTTATTCAAAGAGCATTAACTCCGGCGAAGGTGAATCGAATCGACCTGAATACGGAAAAAGAACAGGCTGATGTGTATATGGACTCTGACCAAGTGTCTCTGGCTATCGGTCGTAAAGGTGTAAATATCAAATTGGCACAACAACTCACTGGTTATACTATAGATGTATATCGCGATGTGAAGGAAACCGCTGATTTTGATATCGACTTGGACGAATTTGCTGATGAGATTGAACCATGGGTAATCGAAGAGTTCAAAAAAGTAGGGTACGATACAGCGCTTAGTGTGCTGGAACACTCTGTTGAGGAGCTGACCCGCCGCACCGATCTGGAAGAAGAAACAGTAAAAGATGTACGTCGTATTCTGGAAGCAGAATTCGAAAACGACGATGATGAGGATGATGCAGAATAATTTGTGGCAGCAGATTGCTCTCTGCTACGATATAAGCATTATGCCTATGATGAAATAACAGTATTGATATGTTGCGTTTCAACCGTGCTAACATGTCAATATGATTGGTTTTACAAGAAAACTACATTAAGATAGCAATATAATTCACGGTTGAATTAAGAAAAATAATGTCAGGAACAACAAACACCCCAAGGTTATTAGCCGCAGCCAAAGAATTCAACATTGGTAAAGATACTCTGGTTGAGTTTCTTCAGAAAAAGGGCTTTGAGATTGATGCAAAACCCAGTACTAAGCTTACTGAGGACATGTATTTTGCATTACAAGAAGAGTTTGCACAAGATAAAGCTGCAAAACGCAAAAGTGATGCCATCGCTCTGCCTAAAGGACCTTTGTTAGAAAGTCTTAATTTGGCTAAAGAAGACCTGGACTTAAACGCAAAAGAGAAAAAGGCTTCTGCTAAATCTAAACCAGAACTGAAGGAGATTAAAACTCCTAAAGCTCTGGTGGTAAGTGCTATTCCGGAGGTGCCGCAAGAAGAACCTAAAGCAGTAGCCAAACCGAGTCCGGAACCCGCACCTGTAGCCGAAGAGCCAACACCGGTCGCTCCGGAGCCGACACCAGCTACTCCTCAGGCAGAGGAGCCTGTACCTGCTGCCCCAGAACCGGTAGCTGAGCAAGCTCCGGTGGGAAAAGAGGACGCGAAGGTGGATAATACACCGGAAGCAGAGCATAATACTCCTGAGGCCGCGGCTGATGATAGCTCGGCTAAGGTAGAGCATATCGAAACTAAGTCACCTAGACTTGCCGGGCCTAAAATTTTGGACAAAATAGACCTGGACAATCTGAATATGTCTACGCGTCCGAAAAAGGGCGCAGGCAAAAAGAAAAAAGAAGACGAGGCGCCGGAATCTGCTCCTACTCCAAAACCAGAGCAGCAAGCAGCACCTGCACCAGAAGCTAAAGCTAGTGAAGTGGCTAAGGTGGCCATGCCGCAAAGCGAGGCTAAGCCTGCTCCTGTGCAAGAACCTGCCAAACCGGCTCCTGCTCCTGAGCCCAAAAAGGAACCTAAAGC
>DATGQB010000099.1:0-22402 GCA_035304405.1 Edaphocola sp. | reverse complement strand
TAGGAATTTAAAAGAAAATTATTATGGTAAATAATCCACAAAATAGTGAAAAAAGCATAATAAATTATGGTTTTTGAGCTATTGAAGTGGATTAGAAGCAAGAATAATTTTATATAAAGAGTCTAATGCGTAATCTGGGTTAAAAATAAAGCATCAGTATGCTGCAAAATGCAGGATATTGATGCTTGTTGCACTGCCACACTGCCGTGTGCAGGATGTAGCACTTATGTTCAAAAGTTTGGCTCCAAACTACATGTCTATAACAAAATAGCTATTGCGTTTATTGCCATTTGCCTGAATTGGGTCTGGTTTATCTTAATATAAAACGGGTTTAGTGCCCATAATATTGTCAATCCGTTCCATCATTGCCGCATTCAGTTGCGGATATACTTCCAGCGCTTTCAGATTTTCTCTTAATTGCTGCTCTTTGGTAGCACCAATGATTGCGGTAGTAACATTAGGATTGGCAATACACCATGCTAAACTTAAGGTGGCCAGCGAGGTGTTCAGTTCGTCGGCTACTGTTTGGAGTTTTTTCACCGAAGCAATTTTGGCATCAGACAAGGTCTTATCTCTCAGCCAATCGAAGCCTTCCAGCGCCAGGCGAGAGCCTTCAGGGATGCCATCATTGTACTTACCGGTAAGTAATCCGGATGCCAGTGGACTCCAGATGGTGGTGCCCAAACCTACTGTTCTGAACACTTGCAAGTAATCAGATTCTATTTTCCAACGGTTGAATAAGTTATATTCCGGCTGCTCCATTTTAGGACCTTCGAGTCCCAGGCGTTCGGCCACAGCATTGGCTTCCATAATTTCAGCGGCGGTCCATTCAGATGTGCCCCAGTAAAGAATTTTGCCTTGCTGAATCAAAGTATTCATGGTACGCACTATTTCTTCCATGGGCACGCTGCGGTCCGGACGGTGACAGAAATATAGGTCTAGGTAATCCAGTTGCATTCTTTTGAGCGCTTCATCGCAGGCCTCCATGATATGCTTCCTGCTCAATCCGTGCTGGTTGGGCTTATTGTCTTTGCCTCTGCTGCCAAAAAATACCTTGCTCGACACTACATATGAGCTGCGGTCCCAGCCTTTTGCTTTTAAAACTCTACCCATCATTTTTTCAGACTCGCCCAGAGCATAGACTTCTGCATTGTCGAAAAAGTTGACGCCATTTTCGTAGGCTATACTCATGAGCCTATCAGAAATACTATCATCTATTTGTTTGTGAAAAGTAACCCATGAGCCGAAAGACAAAACACTGAGCTCAAGACCCGTTTTGCCCATTTTGCGATATTCCATCTCCATAATTGTATATTTCGTTTTGCTTACAAATTTACGGCTTTAATCCGAAGTCCTGAGTAAGAATGCTTATACCTTCATCAATTCAAACAATATAAAAGTAAGGACTGCTGCACGGATGTCCTCTTGGGCTTGGGGGCGGATTGCATGGCCGGTCCGGCGTGAGGGACAGCACGAAAAGCCCACAGCAGCGCAGAGTTAGCCTATTATGATTGCAATATTCTTTAGTGGTGCAAGATACATAGCTTGCCTTGCTAAGCTCGGAGGCTGCGCTGCGAGGACTTGCAGAAATGGCCCGACCCGCCGCCATAAAGACTCGGCTCGCGGTCTTGCCTGAGACTTATATACTGTGCAGGTTCAGGCGCAGCGAACGGGGCGGCGGGGCACGCCCCAAAAAAGATGAAAAACTACTTACCGGAAGGTACAGAGCGGCCTAATAAATGCTTGGATACTTTGCTGGTAACAATAAGTTAATTTAATAGAATGCCCAAGTAATGGTATTTTTGTGAATCTGGAACCAAAATCGGAGCATCGTTATGCAGTCTAAAGGAAAAGTACTTGTAGTGGATGATGAGCAGCCAATAGTGGAGTTGATATGCTATAATCTGGAAAAGGCAGGCTATGAAGTGGCCTCTTCCTACAACGGCAAAGATGCCATAAGGGTGGCTCAGCATTTTCAGCCAGACCTGATACTACTGGATGTGATGATGCCCGGTAAGGACGGTTTTCAGACCATACAAGAGCTGCGCCAACAGCCGGGAATGGAGCGCACCATTATTATTTTTCTCACCGCTGCAGTAGATGAGGCTTCTGAAATCAAAGGTCTGGGGCTGGGTGCTGATGATTATATCACCAAGCCTATACGCCCCGATTTGCTGATGGCGAGAATAGATACCGCGCTGCGCAGACTAAAACGTAGTGCAGAGGAAACAGATGCAATGCAGATTGGCGATTTAGAAATCAATCGTTCTAAATTTACGGTCAGCTATAAGTCTGATGAGATTATCCTTGCCCGCAAAGAGTTTGAACTGCTGAGCCTGCTGGCCTCGCAGCCCGGCCGGGTGTTTTTGAGAAACGAAATATTGCAAAAAGTTTGGGGTGCCGATGTGATTGTGGGCGACCGCACCATAGATGTGCATGTGCGTAAGATCCGACAGAAAATGGGTATTGATTGTATTACTACCGTAAAAGGGGTGGGCTACAAGTTTGAAATGATGGATTAATTCTTTGCAATTATGATTAATGTTTATATATTTGTACCTTAAGCAAAAATTCAATCAATCATGAAAAACGTATTTATTTGCACAGCTATAGCCTTGGCTACATCTTTTGGTGCGCATACTTATGCTCAGTCGCTCAACGCACAACCCGGCGGTGACAAGGAGTATAATATCTTTTACGCTCAGGATATCCCTTATACCACTATAAAGCAATATGACGCTAAATTGGTGGCGCTAGACAAGCAGTTTAAGGCTTATGAAACTGCTATTAATAATGACGATACCAAAAAGGCAGAAACACTGAAAGCTAATATCGACAAATGGTACACTGATAACATTTCCTGGATAGAACAGTTAGATGCCCATTTGGTATCGGCTGTGAAAAACTTTTATAACAATTCCGTTCACTCCCTGCGCCTGTTTGATTTGAAAAGAAAATAAAAATCGTTATAGCCTAAATAATCCCCAATGCGGTTGGTAAGCAAGATGCTACTAACGGCTTTGGGGATTATAGTGTACGCTCGCTGATTAGGCCATGAGCGTGGCGTCGAAGCCTTTGTCTTCTACTGCTGCGATGATTTCCTCAGCGCTAGCGCCCGAGCTCTTAACGCTCAGTATTTTGTCTGGATGTGTTAAATCCACGCTCCAGCTTTTGATGCCTGCATTATTATCCAATGCGGGTTTTATTTTGGCCACACAGTTTTCGCAATTGAGACTGGTTTTGAAATGAAATTGTTGTTCGCTCATCTTTTATTGTTTTTCGGTTTGCTACTTGCTACAAAAATCCGAATAAAATATTCTTTTTCATTACACAATTTTGGATTCCTTTTGCGAATTGCTCAATGGGCATCGGGGCTGGTGCCATTTGTCGATTGGGGGAATGCTTGCCGCGCTGCCATGCATTATAGGAATTTAGACTTGCTATACTTATAGGTGGGGAGGAGTTTAATAATGCTTTTGATTTTGGAGCTACCGGGCGTTTCAGGTAAAAGGCCACTAAGTTTCAACTAATCAAAGGGCTTTTTTATATATTTCCTGCTGAAACCAAGATTTTAAGAAATATAGGCGGGGGATAAGCGTACTTGCCAATAAGTCAATAGTTTAATAATAACTTTTTCCCCAAAAAATATTATCTTAAATTTGCGATTCTTTTATTTTAAAAATAGATTTCATGGCGGATAAAGATTTACTCTTGAGAGCATATAGGTTGATGATGACAGCGAAGGCAATGGCCGAAGTGTATGAGCAAAATCGCAGCATCGCCAAATATGTGCACAGTACATCAAGAGGGCATGAAGCTATTCAATTGGCAACGGGATTTTTGTTAGAACCGCAGGATTATGTGAGTCCGTATTACCGGGACGAGAGTATTCTTCTGGGAATGGGCTTCAGTCCGTATGAGATGATGTTGCAATTATTAGCCAAAAAAGACGATCCATTCACAGGTGGTCGCGCTTATTACAGCCATCCCAATATTGCCCGGGAAAATATGGCTAAAATCATTCACCAAAGTAGTGCTACCGGTATGCAGGCCATTCCTACTACCGGCGTGGCACAGGGTATCAAATATCTGGAAGAGCAAGGGCTAAAATCTTTCGACACACCACCGGTAACACTTTGCTCATTAGGAGATGGCTCTGTGACGGAGGGTGAGGTGAGCGAGGCTTTTCAGTTCGCTGCATTGCATCAGCTTCCTATTATTTATCTGGTGCAGGACAATGATTGGGGTATATCTGTAAGTAGCGACGAAGCGCGCACCATGACCGCCTACGAGTTTATAGAAGGTTTTAAAGGTATAGCGCGTCTGCAATGTGATGGTAGTGTGTTTGAAGAGGCCTATGCCACCATGAAAGAAGCCTTTGATTATGTCAGAAACAGAAAAGGGCCGATTTTGGTGCATGCCAAAGTGCCTTTGAATGGTCACCATACTTCCGGGGTAAGAAAAGAATGGTATAGAGGAGAGGAAGACTTAGCTAAGCATCTGAAAGAAGACCCTGGGCCGAAACTTAAGGCCCGCCTGATAGCCTTGGGGGTTAAAGCCAAAGAGCTTGACAAAATAGAAGCCGAAGAAGCAGCATTTGTGGCCAAGGAATTTGAGCGTGCTGTTGCTGCCGAAGAGCCTGATGTGGATAAAGTAGCGGAACATGTATTTGCCCCTAATACAATAACCGAAGAGCAGGGTACCCGAGTGCCTGAAAATGGTGAAAAAGTAGTGATGGTGGATGCAGCCTTGCACGCCATTGAAGAACTGATGCGTAAACATCCTGAATGTCTGTTTTACGGACAGGATGTGGGCGGTAGAATTGGTGGCGTGTTTAGAGAAGCGGCCACATTAGCGCAGAAGTTTGGCGACAAACGGGTGTTCAACACTGCTATACAAGAGGCGTATATTATAGGCTCTACCGTGGGCATGAGTGCAGTAGGGCTCAAACCAATCGTAGAGGTGCAGTTTGCCGACTATATCTATCCGGGTATCAATCAGCTGGTAACAGAGATATCCAAATCTTGCTATCTGAGCTGTGGTAAATATCCGGTGAGCAATATTATCAGGGTGCCTATTGGTGCATATGGTGGTGGCGGTCCGTATCACAGTGGCAGTGTAGAGAGTACATTGGCAACCATCAAGGGTATCAAAATCGCTTATCCATCCAACGCTGCCGACCTCAAAGGTTTGATGAAGGCCGCTTATTACGACAATAATCCTGTAGTAATGCTTGAGCATAAAGGGCTATATTGGTCCAAAGTGCCGGGTACACTGGGCGCCAAAACAATCGAACCTGCCGAAGATTATATCTTGCCATTTGGGAAAGGTAATGTAGCACTGGCTGCCAGTGAGGAGGCGATTGATAATGGTGAGTCGCTCTGTATCATCACCTATGGTATGGGTGTGTATTGGGCGCAGGCTGCGGCAGAGCATTTTCCGGGTCAGGTAGAAGTCATCGACATCAGAACTTTATTCCCTCTGGATGAAGCGCTGATTTATGAAACGGTGAAAAAACATGGCAAGGTCATTGTACTCACCGAAGAGCAGCTCAATAATTCATTCGCACAGGCATTGAGCGGTAAGATTGCTACGGAATGCTTCCGTTATCTGGACGCGCCGGTGCAGACTATTGGTGCTATGGATTTACCATGTGTGCCTATGAATGTGCATTTGGAGGAAGCTATGCTTCCTAATCCGGCTAAGGTTGCCGCAAGAATTAAAGAATTACTGGCGTATTAATAGAGCGAGGGACAGGGGTGGCAAAAAATAAATTTGCTTAAATAAGTATATAATTTTAACTTTGCCGCTCGATTATTAATCCGCATGCTTAGAACCATGCGAAAAATATAAATTGTAGCAATGAAAAAAGGAATCCATCCGGAAAATTATCGTTTTGTAGTATTCAAGGATATGTCTAATGATACTACATTCTTAACTAGATCTACTGCTGCTTCTAACGAAACTATCGTATGGGAAGATGGTAAAGAATATCCACTGATTAAAGTGGAGATTTCCAATACTTCACACCCATTCTACACTGGTAAAGCAGTGTTCGTTGATACAGCAGGTCGTATCGATAAGTTTAAGAAAAAATACGGAAGATAAGCATTTGCCTTATCTCAAGGAAATTGTAAGAAGCTGCGAACATATTAATGTTTGCAGCTTTTTCTTTATGCATTTTTTTATCTTTGCTGGAGCAGCAGTGCACAAGCCCGTCCCTGCTTGCTTTTAAGCTATGATGAGAAGAATTTACATTTATATTTTTGCTATACTGATAAGTCTGGCTATGAGTTCCTGCTTTGAAACAGTTGAAGAGTTAGATTTGCGCTCCGATGGTTCCGGCAAGATGACGCTCAGCTTCAATGGCTCTGAGAGTAAGCTTAAGATAGCTTCTTTAATGAAGATGAAATTTGTGAGTGGCTATAAAGTGCCGAGTAATCAGGAAATCTCCAATGAGCTTCATAATATAGCTGCTTATCTGCGCTCACAGCCCGGGCTCTCTAATGTGCAGGTAAAGCAAGACTTCTCAGAATATATTTTTTCAATCAGTTTTAGTTTTAATGATATTGCTCTGGTGAATAAGGCTCTTGAGCATATCTGGGAAAAGTATAACATTACCGCATTTCAGGCATTTAGCTATAATTACAATAAATCTGCCAAGACTTTTGCTAAAACCTCGAAGGTAGCGGCCGAAGCCCGCCGCGCTTATGAAAAGCTGAGCGATGATGACAAGCATTCGCTACGCAATGCTATTTATACCACTGTATATCGTTTTGACAGTCCCATCAAGAGCACCGGCGATGCCAAAGCGAAAATCTCTCCGTCAAGAAAGGCTTTGATGCAACAGATAAAATTTGTTGACGCTTTGCATACAGCTGCGCTAATGCAGCAGTCGGTAAAACTGCAATAGCTAATCCTAACCTATAAATAAGCAATCTTTTTATGAGACAAATTTTATTGTCAATAGCCACATTGTTTATGGCAACGGCGGTGGGTGCTCAGCAATCTGCCATCCCGGCACCGAAGGGAGCTCAGCAGGTGCTGGTGTACCAGTTTCCCGAAATTTTTCGACATTTTGCTCCGGAACGCCTGGATATGTCAGAAACAGCCAACAGTATGTTGCGTTATCTGCTCATGCAAAACCGCTACTATGATTTCGAGTTTGAATTCAGCAACTCGGGTATAAGTTCACAATCGCCCGCTTTTTCTCATCATTTGTACACGGATAGTCTGGAGTACAGTTGCTCGCTCATTCCACTTGAAGATGCAGAGCAATTCAAAAAGCTGATTGGTATTTTACCTGGTCAGCAGGCGGAAGACTTCTCCGGTGGGAAGCTTCATTCTCTGGAATTTGGAAGTATAGCTTATATTCCGAATAATCAATCTTATGCAATATTGATGGGATATTCAGGTTCCTACAAAGCCTTTAATGATGAGAGCAGAGCAGAGCGCTGGGGCGTTTCCAAGCTTTGGCCTTATAGTGATGAGGAAACAGCATGGCCTATTGAGGTTAGTGCTGATTCTGTAGTCGCTTTGGAGCCGCCTGCCGAGGCATTAATAGCGGCCGATGATGTAATAGCAGTTGCAGTAGATGCTACACCTGTGGAAGGTGAACAGGTAAGCGATGATGATATGAGCAGAGTCTCTGTAGAGGTGGAAGACATTTATGCTGTTAGAGAAAAGGAGATAGATTCTGTGTGTCAGATATGGATGCGGCAGTTGCTGGAAAGCATGCTGAAAGAATCTAAAGATTCTTATGCCCGTCTGCGAGAATGGAAGGATATAAAATTCCCCCCGGCTAATGCATTGGTGACAGGGTATTTCGACTTCAAAGCGCAGTGGCTCTTGGGTCCAGACTGGGTAAGGAGCTTGTTGGGAGTAGATGATATTCCATCTGCAAGTGAAGAGTGGATGCAGTTTTCTTTGTTGAATGAACCGCATGCGGTGGAGCTGCGTATGGAAAGCCATGTGGCGCCTAGTACTGCCAAAGCTACCAGCCGCATTTTCGGGCGAAAGTTGAACAGAAAAATGCTGCACTATATCAATGTAGATAAGGATATCTCAGTGGGCGCTTATGCAATCAATACCAGGAGGTATCTCGAAGAAGTGCCTGAAATTTTTAAAACGGCTTATGCTACGTTTCGTGATGCAGAGGAGATTGATTTAGCTTTGGATTTGCTGGCTATCGCTCTGGACGAGAAGGCCATAGATAAATTGGTAAGGGGTAGCGGAGTGTTTATTTTCTCCGATATCCAGCCAAAAACTTATACGGCCGTAAAATACAACTGGGATGCTGAGAATTTTGAATCTACAGAAGAAGAGGTTACCCAAACTACCTCAATGCCTGAATTTATCTATATCTTCGATACCAAAGATGCTGCTACTGTGCGGAAAATTCTAGAGTATGGTCGAAAAAGAGAGGGCTTATCATACCGGGATGGCATCTATATGCTCGACCGCCCCGGCAGTATGGAGGGCATGGAACTGTATTTTACAGTGAAGAAGAATTTAGTCTTTATGGCTACCAACCGTAAGGAATTGGAGCAGATTCGGGCAGGCAAGCGCAGAGGTAAAATGACTTGTGCCAAACGTAGATTCTTGAGAAAGCATGTGGCTGCGGGCTGGTTCAATTCCAAGCGCATGGCTGAGGTGATTACTATAAAAAATAGTGATGATACGGATTTGTCAAGAATTGCAATAAAAATGAATTTGCTAGGGCCGATAAATTTCTCTTACGATAGGTCTAGGACTCAAACTCAAAAGGGAAGAATCATAATTCACACAGATAATCAAGATACAGCGGCAATTGATTACTTGCTGCATATTTTTGAAGATTTGAAATTTAAGTAAATGATTACAAAACTGATTCGGGTAGTAATAGCACTTGCGCTTTGTGCCTTGGCATATTGGGCTTATCTGCAGTTTCAACGCTGGCAGTCTTTTCGTATAGAAATTCCCCGTCAGGCAGATAGAGTTATTCGCCTCAACATAGAGCAGCTGGGCAAGAAGTTATTGCTCACGGATAAACAGGAAGCGTCAAAGGACCCGCTGCTGGCTAGGCTGTTTGATGCCTTTGAACTGCCTCCCAATGTGTTTGCTTTCGGCATTAAAAGTGTGTCCTCTAATGTTTTTTTTATGAAGTTGGGGATACAGGACAAGCAGCAGTTTGATGCAGTGCTGGATGAATTGTTTCTAAGCGGACAAGACAGCTTGCGGAGTAACAAATCGGGAACGATTAGTGTACTTTTTAATAGCAATGAGGCGGTGCTGATTCTGGGAAAGGATACGGGTCAGCGTATTTACGATCTAGCCAAAGATTATCTGAATGAGAAGGGTACAATACCTTTTTCAGACTCAAAGCTATATGAGATAAAAAGTAGGAAGGCAGATTTGAGCGCCTGGGGCAATATGTACCATTTCGAACTCAACTTTGATGCGGGCCGTTTTCATGGAGAAATCGTCAATAATGTTCTTCCTTCAGAATTTGCAGCGCTAACGGTGCCGGGAAATGCAGCCCTGGCCATACTTTCAAAAGAAAATATGTTCAATTTGCTGGGCAAATGGGGCATTAGGGAGCTCTTGCCAGGCTTGCCATTATCAGAGCTTAGTCCGCTGGCGGCTCCGGGTTTTGCATGTTATATCGACGGGGAGTTTCCCTATGCGCATGAGGTGCTGGACTACGAATATGATGAGGATTTTATAAAAAGGGAGAAAACGTCGATACAAGTGCTGTCTATGCCTCAGTTAACTATCAAGCTGCCCCTGGCCCATAAAAATGCGCTCACTAGCTTAAAGGCCAAAGGATTGCTTATGGGGGCAGATAGTGTAAATAATGAGGTCTTACCATTATTTCCACTGCGATATCTGCTGAAGACTAATGGGGTGCTAATGATGCAGGCTAATGCCGCACAGGATACCACGATTGCGGAGCCCGTAAAACTGTGTGACAAAGCCGCTATGATGGCTTGGGCAGATTTTGAACGTTTGGCTGCCATGGAATCTTTCCGGGATTTCAAACCTTACTTGGAAAAGCTGAAACGATTAGATATCAAACATCAGCGAGGAGAGACTTATCAGTTCGAACTACGCTTCACCGATACGCATACCAATGCGCTCAGACAGTTGCTACGCCTAGTGCTCTCCAGTTCAAAGGCTAATTTTAACTAATTGCTTTTGGGATTTCGGCTTTATCGTTGTAATTTGTTGTACAGAATGCCCTAGGAAAAAACTGAATGTAAATGAGCGAAAAAAGTGGAGCTGAAATACTTCAATTAGAAGCCAAGTTTGAACGATTCTGGCGTTGGTTTGCCGATCATAATCCGCAGCTACTGGCGGCTATAAGCCGTAGTGACAAATTGGAATCGGAGTTTTTTAGTATGATTATGCCGGAGCTTAGGGCTATTCATGAGGGAATATGGCCACTGGTAGGACTAAGAGAGGGTGGTGCTGAGCTGATTTTTACCGCAGATGGCGAAATGAAAAATATCGTTTTCGTAGAAGAATTAGTAGCGGCTGCACCTGCAATAGAAGGCTGGCAGTTTAGCGCACTCAAACCTATGTACGAAACCCGGGACATGAATATTGATGTGGCCGGACTGATATTTGATGAGCAATCGCTCTCCTTTTATGCCCGGCAGGATGCAAATTACCCCGACGAAATAGACCTCGTCATTGTGTACAAGCATTTTGATGCCGACCGCAGCGACGATATAGCTACAGGTGTTTTTATATTTCTCGATCACCTCTTGGGTGAGATTAATGCTACCACTTTAATCGACAATATTGATATCAGCGGTGTTCCGGATGAAGCTGTAGACCTTATACCCATTCACAAATTAAAAGATTACCTACACTGGCGTGAGAAGGAATTTGTAGAAAGATATGGAGAACTCTTCTTCAATTCTGAGGAAGAAGGCTTTAGCACTTTTGAAGCCGTTACAGACGATATGCAGACGCTATTGGCCCATATCAATATAGCAGCACTACGCTGGGACGCCAAGGGCACGCACCCTTGGCTGCTGCGACTATCATTTATGTACACCAGTCTTGAAGAGGACGGCTTGCCCGATGCTATTGACCTGATTATGATGCAAAGTGTAGAGCAGCAGTTGATGCAACTTTTGCCGGAAAACAAGGGTTATATCCCTTTGGGTCATGAGATGGGTGATGGTCGCAGAGACTGGTATATGGCATGTAAGGAATTCAGAAATTGTTCCAAGGCTGTGAAGCTGCTTTTGGAACAGCATGCAAATATTAATATGGATTATAAAATCTATAAGGATAAATACTGGCAGACCTTTGAGCGCTATGCTCAGTTTCATGAAATGGATTAATTTATGTGTTAGCAACGGTTGTTATGAAATTATATATCAAAAATATGGTGTGCAAGCGCTGTATTGCTGCGGTAGAGCACGTGATGCTACAGCATGGCCTGGACGTAAAATCTATTACGCTGGGTGAAGTAGTCATTAATGATAAGTATATAGAGGAAAAAAAGGAGCGCATAAAGCAAGACCTTGAGGCGCTGGGCTTTGAATGGATTGATGACAAGCGTGAGCGACTGGTGGAGGCAGTAAAAAACTTGATTGTTGAATTGATTCAAGATAAAAATAATGATTTATCGGTAAACCTGTCTGACTACCTCTCGCAACATCTGCACTATGAATATACCACTATCAGTAGTCTGTTCTCTGAAGTACAGGGAATGACTATTGAGAAATATTACATAGCTCAGAAGATTGAAAAAGTAAAAGAATTGCTTTTTTACGATGAGCTTAGCCTAAGCGAAATCGCAGACAGACTGCACTATTCTAGTGTGGCGCATCTCAGTAATCAGTTCAAAAAAGTTACCGGAATGACGCCTAGTCAGTTCAAATTACAAAAGCCACCTATCCGCAAGGCTCTAGATGAGCTATAGTGATGTATTATGATGATGAATTGAAAATATTAAAATGATGAAGCATATTGGTTCTTGGTTGAAATGGTTGTACAAAAAGTTGTTTGTAAAGCGCTGTTGTCGATAATTATCGATACAGCAGGCCTTAGGATTCTCGAATTATATTACAATGATGAAACTAAATTTCAATGCCGGGGCGGCTCCGCTGCCACAAGCAGTTATTAGCGATGCAGCGCAGGCTTTGTTTGAATTAGAGCAAACAGGTATTTCTATCCTTGGCCTGGGGCATAGGAGTGCAAAATTCAAATCTTACCTAGCGGAGTCTAAGCAACTGGTACTGCAGCTGCTTGGTCTTGATGCCGCTGAATATGAAGTAATTTGGTTTCAGGGTGGGGGACGTATGCAGTTTGAGCTCATCCCCATGAATTTTCTTGGCGAAAAGGAAATGGCTGCGTATATCGATTCCGGGCACTGGGCACATGAGGCCATGAAAAGTGCTTCACGCTATGGCAAGGTGCACCTGGCCGCAAGTAGCCGGGAGCAGTCTTATAGTACCATCCCCGAAGGTATAGATATCCCTGCCGAGGCAAAATATTTGCATCTGACCGCAAATAATACCATTTATGGTACACAGTTTCATCAGTTTCCTCAAACTTCGGTGCCATTAATCGCCGATTTTAGCTCAGAGCTCTTCAGCAGACGTGTAGATTATTCCCGTTTTGGGCTTATTTATGCAGTAGCACAAAAGAATATCGGACCCGCAGGTGCCACTCTTGTAGTGATACGCAAGGATATGCTGGCAATGCAAGCGCGCTCCTTACCGGATATCATGAGTTTTAAAGCTATGGCAGAGCAAAATTCATTGGTCAATACCGCACCGGTTTTTGCCATTTATGTTTCTTTGCTCAATTTGCGACATATGGCCGGCAAGGGTCTTGATAGTATAGAAGAGGAAAGTAAGGCAAAGGCGCAACTGTTGTATGAGCTCATAGATAGCAGTAGTTTGTATCAAGGCATGGCAGCGAAAGATTGCAGAAGTAGGATGAATGTATGTTTTCGTCTTAGCGAGCGTCATCTGGAGCCTACACTCTTGCATTTTGCCGAGGATAATAATATTGTTGGCATTGAAGGACATCGCAGTGTAGGAGGCTTTAGAATATCTTTATATAATGGTATTAGCATTGAGGCGGTAGAACACTTAGTGGCAGTGTTGCAAAAATTTGAGCAGCTACATAAAAATACATAGATATTGAGCGGAATGAATCGAAGCGGTAAAAAAGCGCATCTTGCCAGAGCGATATTTTTACTTGGCCCCACTTTGGTGCTGAGCTTTTTGCTATTAAGTATGGCAGCTCGGTATTTTGCATTTGTTCAGGTGCAGACAGCCCTGCTTCAGACCGTGTTTATGGGACTGGGGATGCTCGCCGCCACGTTTTTTTATGCCAAGCGCTTCCGCTTTAGTACTACTTTCCCTCTGCTGCTGTTGCTTTTTTATTTGCTCTATCAAGGTATAGACCGTTTTACATTGGGAGAGTTCGATAGTTTTTACTACTCTGTACAGCTATTGCTCTTTAGCACGCTTTTTTCAGCCGGATGGTTTATTGCTTGGGCTTTTCATCGTAAGGCGCGCTTTCCTATTGTAATGGCATCAGTATTCTTTTTGGTAGGAGTGTTACTATCTGCCAAGCAAACAGACGTGACTTTAGGGTCTTTGCTGGCACTGTTTATGCCCCTGGTGTTTTATGCCTTTTATATTATTTACACCGCGCGACTTATCAGCAGCCTTGAGCAGGAAAAGAACGGATTTTGGTGGTATCTCATAAGGCGTTCTGCGTTTTTTGGATTTTTGGTAATGCTCCTAGCTATAGGGGTGACCTATACCATGCGTACCGAGCTGGAAGAGCTGATTGCCAATTATGGGGCCGGCAAAGACAACGATAAAGACAGCATGCTCAAAAAGAACAAAGATGGTACCTTTAATCTGAACGATTTTACCCGTCTTAGAGGCAGCTTCAGTCGGAGCAATGAACTGCTGTTCGTGGCCAAAATAGACAATTATTTCGAAGAGGGTACACCTAATCCGCTTTATCTCACAGGATTTTACTATTCCAAATACGATACAGCCACCGAGACATTCGAGCCTGATACTTTACTGCCCTACAATGATTTGTTTCGACCTAATCCCGGGAATGTTCCATTATATTTTACCCAAACAGACTCCGCTGTATTGCAGGATGCATTACAGCATAAAGGCATGAAAACGGTAAATATTGAGGTCTATAAAAGCAAGCTCTCGGCCGATGAATTCGTTGCTCCCACCACCGCATATTTTGTACAGCCCATAGCAGTGGATGCTCAGGACAAAGAGATGTTCCAGTCTGCCTATCGTGCCAAAAGTTATGTATCTGAGCTCAATAGCGCCTATTTTGTTTATAATCCGGGGCTGGTGCCTATGCTGCATGCATTTCAGGAGGCCAGAGTTGCATTGCTGCGTAATGATAATGATTATAGCAGGCTGCCGCAGGATTTCTTGCGCTATTATACACAGCTGCCGGAAGATAAGCGTTTTGAGCCTATTCGTGAGCTCGCTCATGAGCTCACTCAAGGTCAGCAGGCTACCATAGATAAGGTTATTGCTATCCGTGACTATTTTTTGTCTAAGGATGATGAGGGTAAACCCCTGTTTCGTTATTCAGATAATCCCGGTATTCCGGATATTCCCAGCTTGAGCAAGCTCAATTATTTTTTGTTCGAAAATCGTAAAGGTTATTGTGCTTACTATGCAGGTGCTACCTTATTTATGTTGCGTGCCTTAGGTATTCCTTCCAGAATTGTAGCCGGATTTCTTACGCAAGACCGCAGTGCCGGCAACAATAAGGGTTGGTATTGGTATTATGCAGATCAGGCGCATGCCTGGGTGCAGGTCTATTTCCCGGGTTATGGCTGGCTCGACTTTGATACCACAGTAGGTAATGAAGAAGGGCGCAATGCACCACAACCGGATGGTACCCCTCCCGGTGCTCCGGGAGATGCTACACTCGTGGCTAAGGGACACTTGATTGCAATCGACACCATTGAAAAGTTCGCCACTATACGGGCCGCCAATTTGTTGCTGCGGGATAAGGTATTGCAATGGGATACACTCAATCTGCAGCTCGATTTGTCCAGAGCAATAATTCAATCGGATAGCAGCATGCTGCCATTGTCGGCACTTAAGCCTGGCGATACGGTCACTGCAATTTCTTTCGATACGGTTTACAAGCAGGTGGCAATAGCTTCGCCTGAGCAAATGAGCGTGCTGCCGCAGCCCGCACCTATTGACGAGCTGCATCTACAGACTCCTCCACGGCAGAAGCAGTCTGTGGCACCTTCAGAGCAAGACCAGGAGCGCAGGCCACAGTGGTTTAGGCTTTTGCGTGCTTTGCTATTTGTTGCACTAGCTCTGATACTAGTCTTTTTCTGCTTGCCAATCCTGTATGCAGCTTATTTGCGTTGGCGCATGGCCTGGCACAAATCTGAGCGGCAGAAGGTCTTCTGGAGGTATAAATACACACAGTATTACCTTTACCAGATGGGATATGAGCGTGGTGAGCAAACGGCACTAACTTATGCGCATGCGGTAGATAAGTCGCTGGCCGTCGATTATGCATATTTTATCAAGTTGTATCTCAAACTGAAGTATGCTCCTGAACCGCTTTCCGCAGCCGAAGCAGACTTCATGCATGCCTTTATACCCCGTTTACGTAAGCAAATGCGTAAGCAGATTTCGATATGGCGCCGATGTGCATTGTGGCTCAATCCATTGCGCACTTTTGCCTTCATCAGACAGTTTCGCGAACATTGATGGGTAGTAAATATCCTGACGAAGCGGGCTTCGCTGATTATAGGCGAAGCGATGTAATCTTATAGAGATTAAATGAGCTCGCCGGCTGTATCATGCCCTTTCTGCATGATGCGCCGCCAATTGCGATATCCAAATACAGCTACTATAAACAAGAACACACTCAGAAAGGCATACAAATAAAGTTCCTTATAGACCATTAATGGAATAGCCAATAGATTAGAAATATTCAATAATATCCAGTTTTCTAATTTCCGTTTGGCCATAAGCCACATTCCCGCCCAGGCAAATGCACTTACTGCGGCGTCAAAAACGGGAACCTGGGAGTCTGTAAAATAATGTAATATGAGTACAGAAAGCGTAAAGCTTCCTATTACTATGGCTGCGGTGATACTCCAGTCACGGCGATTGCTCTTAGAGATGGCCAGGTAGCTACTTTGTTGTTTCCTCAGCCAGTTGAGCCATCCAAAAATGCTCATGACAAGATAATAGACATTTAGGCCGCATTCGGCATATAGACCACTGGCCTGCATTACATATAGGGTAAGGCTGACCCCAATAATGCCAAAAAGGTAGTTCAACGGATTGTTGTCATGTGCCAGTAGCACCTGAATCATTGAAAAAGCTACACCCAGCCATTCCTGCCAAGTGGTTTGTAATAGTATTTCCTGCATCATCAATTACTATTTAGCTGCTGATGAGGAGATGAAAGGAACATGCGCAATGCCTACGCCGGCATTATCCGGATCAGGCATAAGAAACTAGGTTCCTTGGGTATCATCTCAGCCTTGCCAATAAGCAAAGCACCCCCTTGCTCACCCAAAGTTGCAACAATTTATTGAATAAAGCGGCTAAATCTGTAGATTATATGCAATTTAGAATTTATGGCTGCAAAGCGGCTGAGCTCATGAACATCGCGGCAATAGGGATGACTACAGTGCTAGCGCATCCCGAGGGGCACAAATAAAACACCCGAAAGCTGATGGCTGCCGGGTGTTGTTGTAAAAAAGATTTTATAATAGCAAAATTATTTTGTTAGGCCTGAGAGGCTGCTTGCTTTCTGCCTCTGAGGAGCAAAAAGATGCCGATGATGATAAGGCAACTAGAGATAAGCTCTGCCTGAGTGGGTTGCAGGGCACCAAGGTCGATACGGGTATTGACCCTTATTTTCTCTACTAGGAATCGCTCCAATCCGTTGAAAATCAAATAAAGACCAAACATCTGTAATGGCTGGCGCAATCTTTTGCGTGAGGACCAAAGTATGGGAAATATTAGCAGCACGCATACTGCAAACTCCCAAATTGGGGTAGGGAATACGGCTGCCGGAAGCATATAATTGTACTCCTGTTCTACACCGTTTATAGGAATGCCTTCATTGTTCACATTATGCGCATAGTTCATGGCTACTGTCCAGCGGGGTAGTGAGCCAGCCGGGAAATAGATATGAGGCACCTTGCCTTCAAAATGCTCCATATAGCGTCCATGCTGTGCCACAACACTATCAAACTGGGCTGGGCTTGCGGCAACTACAGTGCCATCTTTTTGGCTGATATAAGCACTATTATATACGCCCCAGTCACCATCTCCGGAAAAATGACAGCCCAGACGGCCAATACCGTAGGCCAGAATTAAAGCCGGGGCAGCAGCATCACACAGCCTCTTGAAATTTAGGTTGATTTTTTTTGCAAAGAAGTAAAGCGCTACAGTAGCCATAATCAGCCCGCCGTAGAATGTGAGGCCACTACGGGAAAATAGGCTCCCAATAGGGTCTTGTACAAAGGAATCCCAGGTTTCGAAGGCATTAAAAACTTTAGCTCCGATGAATCCGGCAATGGCTGCTACAAAAATGATATCTGAAACACGCTGATGCGGAAAAACCTGTTCTTTTGCACCGGTTTTTTTATTCACCTGAATCTGTGGTTGCACCCAACCTTCCTTAGCCATGCGTTTGAGTTCGAGGCTCAGCGTATAGGCGCCAATAAGAAATGCCAGTGCCACAAAAAAGCCAAAGGTCTGCGCATAGCTCAGAAATGGGATAGAAATGCCCAGAGCGTGTTCGAAAAAGAAACCAAGATTTGGATACATATTGCTATTGCCTTGCTTAGAATGATAAAAATGTCTATAAAACTACAAATGTAAGCTTAGCGCATTACTTGAGCAAGTTTGCAATGGAGAATGACATCTCGGTATATAAAGGGCAGGCATACGCTCCTGTAAGCAGCAAGGCCATCAAGCCACAAAAAATGCAGCATGATAGCCTAATGCGAATTAGAGAGTAGTAAATATTTAGCCCCTTCCTTCTGTATATTTTTTAAAATTATCAAGAATAGCCTGCCAGCCTTGTCTTTGCATTTCAATAGGATTGGTGTTTTCGGCGGCGAAGTCCACAACCACTTCGGTCTTATTGCTGCCCACTGCTTTGAAATAGACTATCACTGTACGGCCATCTCCTAGTGTATATGCGAGTCTGTGGAGTGGGTCTATTTCATCATAAGTTGCTTGGAAATCAAAGCCAAAGCTACCATCTTTTGCTTCCATGCGAGCAATGTAGCTGCCACCGACGCGCAGGTCGTTGCTGGCGCTGGGGCAGTGCCAGCTGTCATCAGCAAAATTCCATTGAGTGATATGTTCGGGAGCGGTATAGCAGTCCCAGGTTGTTTGGTTATCGGCATTTACCACTGCACTGATTGTAATTCTGTTTGTCGTCATGAGCATTCATTTTTGGGGTGAAACAATTTGATTCTACGCCGCCAAAAATCAATCAGAGCATGCTGCTTATCCCTGGATATGAATGGAGAAAGTGACCATTCTGGTACTCATTCTGTCTATCATATTGGAAAGATGAATGGTATTGTCCGGGAAATGCTCGTTGAGTAAACCCTGGCTCATTTTTATCTCCGGCGCAATGATAAAATTAGGATAATAAAATTCTAATCCAAAACCCACTTCCAGAGAAATGTTTAAAGGCCTGATTCTGATGAGTTCATCTGTTTTTCTGGAACGGGCATTTGACGCTAGGTCAAAATCCAGACGACCACCGGTGAGGCCGTAGAAGCGAAAATTATGTAGTCTGTCGCTTTTAAACTTGAACTGCAGCGGCAATTGAGCATAGATAGATTCGATTCTGCGGTCCATTACAGAATCATTTTTTGTAGTCACATTCAAGGTTTTTTCGGCAAAAGAAATCATCGGAATGATGCGCACATCCACAAATTTGTTGAGTCGCAGATTGCCCATAATACCTACTAAGTGAAAACCCGGACCCCAACCTGCCTGAATACTCTTGATAGAATCGTCTAAAGGAAATGCATCACTGGGGCGAATCTTGAAAGAGGACATGTTGGCACCAAAAGAGAGGCCGAAATAATATAATTTTTCATCATGGTCTTCCATATTCATTACCCGGTCTCTTTGCGCCCAGAGTGGACTAACACTGCTTATCAGCAATAAGCATAAGATGAGGCTGCGACAGATGTGCTTTAATTTTTGATTCATGTAATATCGAAAAAAACTTAACTGTATAACTGAAATAAAATGGCTTTATTATACCTATTTCTCAGCAGTATAGAGCGAGGTAATACCAAATGTAAGTGGACGAGCATGTGGTTTTTTAAAACCGCAGGCGCTAAGTATGGCTACCAGCTCTTTGCCTTCTGGAAAAGCGGCTACGCTCTCCGGAAGATAGGTATAGGCGGTGGCATCTTTAGATATGGTTTTACCCACTACCGGCAGTATGTACTTAAAATAAAATTTGTACAGCTGCTTAATAGGAAACTTTTGGGGCGTAGAGAATTCGAGAATAGCTAAGCGGCCGCCCGGACGCAACACTCTGCACATTTCTGTAAGGCCTTTTTCTAAATTTTCAAAATTGCGCACGCCATAGGCACAGGTAATGGCGTCGAAGCTATTGTCTGCAAATGGTAACTGTTCACTATCTCCGTATTGCAATTGTATTACAGAACTGAGCTGTTTTTCGGCAATTTTTTTCTTACCCACTTCCAGCATGCCCTCCGATATATCCACCCCTACAATCTTATCGGGGCGGAGGCTCATGCAGGCGATAGCAAAATCTCCGGTGCCGGTAGCCACGTCTAGAATCACTTTGGGTTGTATTCCTTCAATGGATTTGATAGCTTTTTTTCTCCATTGCTTGTCAATACCCATTGATAGTAAGTGGTTTAGAAAATCATATTTGCCCGCAATGCGGTCAAACATTCCTGCCACTTGCTGTTTTTTATTCAAATCTGAATCCGGAATCGGAACCACTACTTTCTTCGCTGTACTCATAGTAGGCAAAGATACTTAGGCAAATGCAGATTATTATTATTTTTCAATGAATTTATGACTCATTAAGGGCTTAATCTGCTTTGTTTGCCTGGCGAAATTGCGTATCAATGAAGGTATTTAGGCGCCGGTTTGATAATTGTAGAGCTCGTAATAATAACCCTTCAGGGCCATCAGCACTTCATGGGTGCCTCGTTCGGTAATTTGGCCATCCTCCATCACCAAAATCTGGTCAAAATCCCATCCTTTGAAGATTCTGTGCGTGATAATCAGCACCGTTTGCTGCTGCAAAGCGCTGTGTAGATTATGCAGAATATGCTGCTCGGTGGTATTGTCCACAGCAGAGATGCTGTCGTCCATAATCAGCAGGCGGTGCGGCTTGGCCAGCGCTCTGGCAATGCTTATTCTCTGTTTTTGGCCCCCGGAGAGCATTACCCCGCGCTCGCCCACCATGGTGTGGTACTGTTCCTTGAGTGCGCTTATCTCATTGTGAATATGAGCGGTGCGCGCTGCATGGACTACAGTCTCTTCATCAGTTGCATCCAGACCAAAGGCTATGTTGGCTTTAATGGTGTCTGAGAAAAGGAAAACATCCTGAGGCACATAACTAATCTGTGTGCGCAAGGACTGGATGTCCCAGTCATTTATGGGTACATCATCTATCAGAATTTGTCCTTCTCCGGGCTCGTACATACGTAGTAGGAGGTGTGCCAGCGTAGATTTCCCCGAGCCGGTTCGGCCCAGAATGGCCACTTTCTGCCCTGGAAGAATGTCCAGCGAAATATTTTTAAGTGATTTTATATTGGAATGAGGGTACTCAAAACTCACATTTTGGAAGCTGATTTTGCCTTGCAGCTCGGCTTTGTGGCCCTGAGCAGGAAAGCTGATATTGGGTTCGGTTTGAAGAAACTCATTGATGCGCTTTTGAGATGCAGCAGCCCGCTGCACGATAGAGCTGGTCCATCCAAGGGTAGAAACAGGGAATGTGAGCATGGTGATGTAAATGATAAACTCGGCAATATTACCCACTGTAATCTCATCGCGAATTACCATCAGTCCGCCCACAAGCACCGTAACGATAAGGCTAAGCCCTATAAACAGACCCATAAGCGGACTATACATAGCCTCAACCTTGGCCAGTGAGATATTACTGGCTCTGTATCTGGCAGATGCTTGCTCAAATGCATCTTGTGTGGCTTGCTCCTGAGTGTAGGATTTGAGTACTCTGATACCCGAAAAGGACTCTTGAGCCATTGCCGTGAGACCGCCCAGCTCTGCCTGTATTTTGCTGCTCTTTTTATTAATCAAAGCATTGATTTTAATCATGCTGAAGGCGAGCAGAGGCAAGAAAAACAAGGCATAAAGACTTAATTCCCAACTCACGCGAAACATGCCCCAAACAGACATTCCGGTGAGTACTAGTAGATTTATGGTGTACATGAGCGCCGGCCCGGTGTACATCCGCACCCTGCTTACATCTTCCGAAATGCGGCTCATAAGGTCGCCGGTAGCATGGGTTTTGAAATATGCGGTATCTAAGCGCTGAAAATGGTCAAATATCTCATTTTTCTGCTCATATTCTATATGTCGCGACATTACAATGATGGTTTGCCGCATGAAGAACATAAATATGCCCCGAATGATGGCAAAAGCAATCAGCAAGATGCCCCCGGAAATAACCACATTGATGACCAAGCTGGTGTAATCTTCAGAAAGTTTGGTATTGCTGAGTAGGTGATAATAATTGATGCTCTCATACATAGTGTCGAGTAGGGTACGAATCACTACAGGAGGCAATACCGCAAAAACATTGGCCAGCACTACGAAGAAAATACCCCATCCTAAATGGAATTTATATTTGAGAAAGTATTTATTAAGCTCGAGTAATTCCTTCATTCTGCTGTATTCGTTTATTCCTGCAAATTTAGCTTTCTGAAAACTAAAGCTTCTTTAAATTTGCCACCGATGGTAATGAGCCTGATGAAAAACATAGGATTTATAGCGCTAATATGCTTGTGGGCAGCGTCATGCACGCGTCCGGAGCAAAGTAAATATTATACAGAAGAAGAGGTGCAGCGTATTAAAGATTCTGCACGGAACGCTATGGAAGTGGAGGCTGCCAAAGCGGCAGCGGAGGATTTGGAATACAGAATGCGTATTGAGATTAAATCGCGCATGGATTCTATAAAAGCTATACAGCAAGGTCTGCAATAGCACTTTGATACTACGAAATGCCGGTTAATCCCAGATTACGCATTAGGAATTTAAAAGAAAATTATTATGGCAAATAATCCACAAAATAGTGAAAAAAGCATAATAAATTATGGTTTTTGAGCTATTGAAGTGGATTAGAAGCAAGAATAATTTTATATAAAGAG
>DATGQB010000098.1:0-2225 GCA_035304405.1 Edaphocola sp. | reverse complement strand
TTAAAAGCTGCCGTGAGGATTAAAACAGTAAACCAGTGCCGGGATGGGGCTTTTTGTTGAGGTGCTCAAAGGCTTTTGTAGTGGCTTCGCGGCCTCTGGGTGTGCGCACTATATAACCCTCCTGAATGAGGAAAGGCTCGTACACCTCTTCTATGGTACCTGCTTCTTCACCAACCGATGTGGCAATATTGTTGATACCCACGGGGCCACCCTTAAACTTATCGATAATACAGGTGAGAATTTTATTGTCCATCTCGTCAAGGCCATTGGCATCTACTTGCAGTGCCTTGAGTCCATGCTCTGTAACCGCTAGGTCTATAACGCCATTGCCCAAAACCTGCGCAAAATCTCTCATGCGGCGCAGGAGACCGTTGGCAATACGGGGTGTGCCCCTGCTGCGTCCGGCAATTTCTGCCGCAGCATCGGAAGTAATCTTGACCTTGAGCAGAGCTGCAGAGCGTATGATTATTTTTTGCAGTACTTCTTTGGGATAATAATTGAGTCGCGATTTGATACCAAACCTTGAGAGTAGCGGCGCTGTGAGCAGGCCGGAGCGGGTAGTGGCGCCTACCAGCGTAAATGGCGACAAATCTATCTGTATGGTGCGGGCGCTGGGGCCACTGTCCAGCATGATATCGATTTTGAAATCCTCCATTGCGGCGTAGAGATACTCTTCTACTACTACACTCAGGCGGTGTATTTCATCAATAAACAAGACGTCGCGTGGAGCAAGATTGGTCAAGATGCCGGCAAGGTCTCCGGGTTTTTCCAATACGGGTCCGCTGGTTTCCTTAATGTTGACCCCCAGTTCGTTGGCAACTATTCTGGATAGCGTAGTCTTGCCCAAGCCCGGAGGGCCATGAAACAATACATGGTCCAGTGGCTCACCACGGAGATTGGCAGCTTTGATAAAGATGCGTAGATTCTCCACCAGTAGTGGCTGACCGGAAAAGTCTTCTATGGATTGGGGTCTGATGGTGTTTTCAAACTCTTTTTCCTTTGGACTTAAATTGGAATTGGGTCTTACGTTAGATGGTTCCATAACTTGTACAAAGATAGTTAAAATGTATCGCTGCTGGGATGGCTTTGAGAGCAAAGCATTTAAAAATATATTACTTTTGGGCTAAATCCCTGTTGATGTCGGTACCGGAGCAGATAATGGAATCAATAAAGCGCTATTGCGCCTATCAGGAGCGTTGTCATTCGGAGGTGCGTTATAAACTCATAGCGCTTGGCTGTTATGGTGAAGAGCTGGAAGAAGCCATTGGTATTTTGATAGAAGAAGATTTTTTGAATGAAGAGCGTTTTGCCACCGCATACGCGGGCGGGAAGTTTAGAATGCGCTCCTGGGGCCGGCTGAAAATAAAACAACATTTAAAGCAGAAGCAAGTATCCGATTATTGTATCCGCAGGGCCATGAAGGCTATTGCCGAAGAAGAGTATGTGCAACGTATGGAGCAGCTAATGGAGAAAAAGCTGGAGGCTATGCAGCATGAGCCCAACCCTTGGAAGCGTCAGCAAAAGATATTTGCTTACATGATGCAGAAAGGATATGAATATGATTTGATAAAAGATACCTGGCAGGCAATTCAAAGTAAACTAGCAAAATGAGCAAAAGGGTAAAGCAGATGACGGAGGGCGTGTGTGTAAGCGTCGAGGTGTTCTATAGAGCAGAGCAGAGCAATCCTGTGAATAACAGTTACGTGTTCATGTATAGAATTACCATAGATAATTATGCCAATGTGCCATTGCAACTGCTGCGGCGCAACTGGTATATCGTGGATAGCTTGACAGGTATGAGCAATGTAGAAGGTGAGGGGGTGATAGGGCAAACACCAATACTGGAATGCAATGAGACCTTTCAATATGTGTCGGGTGCCAACCTGCGCTCAGAAATGGGTAAAATGTACGGGGTTTACACTTTTAAAAATTTATTTACCAATAAAGAGTTTGAGGTGATTATTCCCGAGTTTCAGTTAATAGCCCCGTTTAAAGCCAACTAATTTGTACAGCGAAACGTTGGCCTGTAATTATTAGGTATGGCCATATGATGCGCGATGTTCTGTTTGGATTCCTTTGCTTCATTTTTTAACCCAGATTACGCATTAGGAATTTAAAAGAAAATTATTATGGCAAATAATCCACAAAATAGTGAAAAAAGCATAATAAATTATGGTTTTTGAGCTATTGAAGTGGATTAGAAGCAAGAATAATTTTATATAAAG
>DATGQB010000097.1:0-18099 GCA_035304405.1 Edaphocola sp. | reverse complement strand
CTCTTTATATAAAATTATTCTTGCTTCTAATCCACTTCAATAGCTCAAAAACCATAATTTATTATGCTTTTTTCACTATTTTGTGGATTATTTGCCATAATAATTTTCTTTTAAATTCCTAATGCGTAATCTGGGATAAATCATCGCAGCTTGGCATGCCTCTGCTTAGCTCTTATAATGAAGCGGGTTTTCGGGCAATCGCTAAGCAGCTAATTTTGAGATATGTCCATCCGTATGCGGTATTGCTTAGGGAAATAATTGTTCATCCTGTTGCCTAGCCATTTACCCCAGCCCAGCCCCAGTCCTTCATAACTGGCTACACGCCAGCCCTTCCAGCCTTGGTCTATAGTAACGGATTCCTTTTTCAGAAATTGTAAAGCTTCGTCCCTGCTCAGATTGGCTCTGTCTATTTCCTTACTCAGAAAAATGCTAAGGGCTAGAGCGTGATCAGGAATTACTTCTTTCTGCAGCTGACCCAGGGCCGTACCTGCCTTTTTGATATACAGTTTACTTTTGAGTAATTCCCAGTAGTCTTCGTGCCGGGGCACTAGTGCGTAAAAAGTGTCATTGTTGTGCAGCAGTGCAAAATCTGTATCCAGGTATGCTGCAAAGCGCTCTTTGGCTCCCTTGGCGGGAGCGGTGTGCTTATGCTTCTTACCTGTCAGCTTTATAGCCTCGCCTTCAGCATCTGCTCTTTTCTGTAATACGGCCATGAAGAAGCCTTCCCCTTTCAACTTCCAGGGGTAGCAGCGATAACCAAAAGCCCGGTGCTTGGCGGACTGAGTTTCCGTTACTGACCAGTCGGGGGCGAGAGGTAAAGAAAGGCTTTCCAGAGGATACATGTCTAGCATCCAATCCAGCATTTGCTCGTTTTCTTCAGGAGAGTAGGAGCAAGTGGCATAGATGAGTATTCCTCCCGGTTTGAGTGCCGGCAAGGCATCGTGGATAATTCTTTGTTGTCGCTCCATACAAAGGCGCACATGGGCCGTACTCCATTCGTCGATAGCTTTGGGGTCTTTGCGCCAGAGTCCCGAACCGCTGCAGGGCGCATCTATGAGCATAAGGTCAAAGAAGGCCGAGAGTTTGCCAATGTCTTTGGGGTCATTATTACTCACCCAGGTGTTGAGCTGTCCCCAGCGGGTAAGATTCTCTACCAGAATATTAGAGCGGTGTTGTATTACTTCGTTGGATAATAGAAAATCCTCAGCTTTTAATAGGGAAGCCAACAGTGTGCTTTTACCTCCGGGAGCAGCACAGAGGTCCAGCACGCTCAGCGGCGTACTGGCTTGGGCGTATTGCTTAAATGCCTGTTCGATAAGCATTGAAGAGGCCTCTTGTACATAATAGGCCCCAGCATGGAACAATGGGTCTAAGGTAAACTGAGGTCTTTCATTGAGATAGCATCCATATGCACTCCATGGAACCCGCTCTATCTCCAGTTTGCTGATGTCAAATTTATGAGGGTTATACCGTATCGACACCGGTGGGGGCTCCTGATGAGCTGCCATAAATGCAGCTTCATCCCATTCTGGAGCGGTTGTAAACACCTTTTCTGGTATCATTTTTGTGTTTTGGTTTACAATCCGAAGGCTATTCCTAGCTCCAGCAGTTCTGCTCGGTTGATATGAGCTTTGAGCAAGACGGAGGCAAGGCCTTCTTTTATTATTCCTGTTTCGGACTTGTAAAAGTAGAAATTTCCGCCCAGTTTTTGATAAAATCTGTCGGTTTGCTGTTCTAGCCGTTTTAGATAGATTCCTCCTTGCAGTACGATGGCAAAGCGATTAAACTCAAATTCATTACCCAGGAATACTGAAGCCTGACTGGCATGCCAATGCTCGCGCCCTTCGTTGCGCTCGTTGTACTTTTGATTAGCATAAATAGCGGTATTGTATGTATAATCAATGCCCAAAACTACTTTGTTTTTGCTCAAATAGCGTCTACTAGCATAGAATCCGGCGTTATAAACTCTATGTAGGCCTCCATCGGGCATGTCTTTTTCAATAAAGGCAATACTGGCTTTGGGATAAAATAGTGTGCGTTCAGGCAGGTATTCCGGTTGTCGGCGTATCAGCTCAGGCCTGCTGCTTACCGGGAAATATCGCAGCCCGGTTTGTATGCCCCATATGTTGATACCAAAGTTGGGACGACGAAAGGATGCATTAGATACATGTATGAGATGAGCACCGGCCTGGAAGTCCCAATGCTGATTGAGGTGCAGCCTCAGGTCTGTTTGTAAGGGGGAGAAATTGTTGATATATCCTCCAATGGTTTCATTCTCCAGATTGCTTTTGGGTACTCGCTTGTATGGGTTGGTCACATAGCCTATTCCCATACCTATGCGAAGTGTCCATGAGAGGGTCTGGCCTTCGATGAGGCGCAGTCGCAAATGGGGTACCAGGGCATATACCTCACCATAGATGTCCCTGTTATTATAATCAAGATAAAAAAATCCTATGCCTGCTTCGGGATAGTTGCGTAGCAATTGCCAGTCGCGCGTGCCTCTGAATCTTTTGGTTACACTTAATTCGAAGGTTCGGGTGTTTTGGGCGAGCGGTGCGGTTATCTTTTTGCTGTGCCGCATCATATTGCTATGGTAAAAGTTGCTCTCCAGCCCTACGCCTTCCCAGTGATTTTGTGCATAAATGCTAGTGCTATGCGTTGCCGTCATGAGGGTGCAAGCTAGTAGGCTGAGGTAGCGCCACAAAGCAGTGGGTAGGTCATTTGCTGTATTCATTATAAGCTGCTCGTTCGGATTTTTGTGTACTTTAGGTGCTGCATTTGTTCAAGATTGCAAATGCAATAGCTAAGATAAATAATTGCAGCGAAAAAAATGGAGTAGCCTTCGGACGGCTAAAATGGCCAAAAAAAACCTCGAAGGCAATAGAAAAGCCCCCGAGGTTTTGATTATTGTGGAAGAAGATGCTTACATATTTCTTCTATATTGTCCACCTACTTCAAACAGCGCTTTGGTAATCTGACCCAAAGAACAGTATTTAACCGTGGTCATCAGTTCTTCAAAGATGTTGCCATTTTTGATGGCTACCTCCTGAAGGCGACGCAGGGCTTTTTCACCTTCTTCACCACTACGTTTCCAGAGATTATGCACATTCGCAATCTGGAATTCTTTTTCTTCAGTGGTAGAACGGATAACTTCTGCCGGAATCACGGTAGGTGAGCCTTTTGAACTTAAGAAAGTATTCACCCCGATGATTGGGAACTCACCGGTATGTTTCAGTGTTTCATAATACAAAGATTCTTCTTGTATTTTGCCACGTTGGTACATGGTTTCCATAGCACCTAATACACCACCGCGCTCAGTGATTCTGTCAAATTCTGCATACACTGCTTCTTCCACCAAATCGGTAAGCTCTTCTATGATGAATGAACCTTGCAGCGGATTCTCATTTTTCGCCAGACCCAGCTCGCGATTGATGATAAGCTGTATGGCCATGGCTCTGCGCACAGACTCTTCGGTAGGCGTAGTGATAGCCTCGTCATAAGCGTTGGTATGCAGAGAGTTACAGTTGTCGTATATCGCATACAGCGCCTGTAGCGTAGTGCGGATATCGTTAAAGTCAATCTCCTGAGCGTGCAGCGAACGGCCTGAAGTTTGGATGTGGTATTTAAGCATTTGCGAGCGCTCATTGCCACCATATTTTAATTTAATAGCTTTTGCCCAGATTCTTCTTGCCACACGGCCTATCACAGAATATTCCGGATCGATACCATTAGAGAAGAAGAAAGACAGGTTAGGAGCGAAATCATCGATATGCATGCCTCTGCTCAGATAGTACTCCACGAAGGTGAAGCCATTAGAGAGGGTAAAGGCAAGCTGAGATATTGGATTCGCACCCGCTTCTGCAATATGATATCCTGAGATAGAAACAGAATAGAAATTACGCACGCCATGGTCAATAAAGTACTGCTGCACATCACCCATTACGCGCAATGAAAATTCGGTAGAAAAGATACAAGTGTTTTGCGCCTGGTCTTCCTTCAGGATGTCGGCCTGTACGGTACCTCTTACTGCTTTAAGCGTTTTTTCTTTAATGTTATTGTAAATGTCTGCCGGTAATACTTGGTCGCCGGTAACACCCAGGAGCAAAAGTCCTAGGCCATCATTACCTTCCGGCAGCGTGCCTTGTGCACCTTCTGCTGCTTTGCCCTGACCCACATTGGCTGAGTAGTAAGGGCGTGGCAATCCTTTCTCCTTATAAATAGCGTCAATCTTAGCATTTACTTCATCCACCAAGCCATTTTCTCTAATGTACAATTCACATTGCTGGTCAATGGCAGCATTCATAAAGAATGCGGTGATGGTAGGTGCCGGACCATTGATGGTCATGGACACCGAAGTTTTAGGGTCTGCCAGATTGAAGCCCGAATATAATTTTTTAGCATCATCCAGCGTAGGTACAGATACACCGGAGTTACCGATTTTACCATAAATATCCGGACGATGATCAGGGTCTTGACCATATAAAGTTACCGAGTCGAAGGCCGTACTCAGGCGTGCTGCCGGCAGGCCTTTAGATACGTAGTGGAAACGTTTATTGGTACGTTCTGGTCCACCTTCACCCGCAAACATACGAGTTGGGTCTTCGCCTTCACGCTTGAATGGATAGATACCAGCTGCATAAGGGAATTCGCCGGGGAAGTTTTCCAACAATGACCATTTAAGAATTTCGCCCCAGGCTTCAAACTTAGGCACGGCTACCTTAGGCACTTGAGTGTGCGACAGAGATTCTGTATGCGTTTTGATTTTCAGAACTTTGTCTCTTACTTTAAATTCAAAGAATTCATTCTGGTAGTTGGCGATTTTATTTTTCCAGTTTTTGAGCAGCTCCATGTTTTTGGGATCCAGGTCCAGGCTCACTTTCTGGTACACTTCCTGCAACTCCTTGATGAGTCTGTCTTTATCTTCAATATCGGAAGACTGGAGTGTTTCGATAGTTTTTTGAATGCCGAAAAGCTTTTGTGCAATGGCGGCCTGCTCTTTAGCACGTTTGTCGTAATTGCGATTATTTTCTGTGATTTCAGACAAATAGCGGGTACGATTTGGTGGGATGATAAAGATTTTCTCGCTTTGCTCATCCGTAGGTTGGAAGCCGGACTTTAGGTCCGCGCCGGTTTTTTCTACAATCAAATCCATCAATGCCTTGTACATAGTGTTGGTACCCGGGTCGTTAAACTGAGAGGCGATGGTACCATATACCGGCATTTCATCCACACTTTTGTCGAAGAATTTATGGTTGCGCTGGTATTGTTTTTTTACATCACGCAGTGCATCCATTGCGCCACGCTTGTCAAACTTGTTTACCACTACTATATCGGCGAAGTCAAGCATATCTATTTTTTCCAGCTGGGTGGCGGCACCATATTCCGGAGTCATGATATACATATTTACATCGCCATAGTCGGTAATTTGGGTATCACTCTGACCAATACCTGAAGTTTCGAGGATAATAAGGTCATAACCCGCAGCTTTCAGGATATTTACCGCGTCCTGAATGTGTTTAGACACCGCCAGATTGCTTTGACGAGTAGCCATTGAGCGCATATACACCCTCTCATTGCGTATAGCGTTCATGCGTATTCTATCGCCCAGCAATGCACCACCGGTTTTTCTTTTAGATGGGTCAACAGATATGATACCAATGGTTTTTTCGGGGAAGTCGAGTAAGAATCTTCTTACAATTTCGTCAACAGAAGAAGACTTACCGGCACCGCCCGTTCCGGTAATACCCAGTACCGGAGTTTTGCTTTCCTTGGCGAGGGCAGCCACTTTGGCTAGTGCTGCTTTAGTGCTTTCAGTATCGCCAAAGTTTTCTGCTGCCGATATCAGGCGGCCTATATCTTTAGGATTTTTGTTTTGTAAGCGCTCTTCTTCACCGCTCAGCTCATTGCCGGTAGGGAAGTCAGATTTTTGCATCAGGTCTATAATCATTCCTTCCAGACCCATAGCGCGGCCATCATCCGGAGAGTAAATCTTGTCTATACCATAAGCTTCCAGTTCTTTGATTTCCTCTGGTAGAATTACACCACCGCCACCGGCAAAAATTTTGATATGTCCGGCACCTTTTTCGCGGAGCAGGTCGTACATATACTTCAGATATTCTACGTGACCTCCCTGATATGAAGTCATGGCAATGGCGTTGGCATCTTCCTGGATGGCACAGTCTACTACCTCTTGCACACTCCTGTCATGGCCTAGGTGAATAACTTCTGCGCCATGGGCTTGCATCACGCGACGCATAATGTTGATAGACGCATCGTGGCCATCAAACAATGAGGCTGCGGTAACAATTCTAATCTTGTTTTGGGGTTGATATGACATATAAACCGAGTTTGAAAAATGGAATTTAGCTCAGTATCAGTTTTTTTGATATTGCCTAAATTTAAGTATTGAAATTTGAACGCAAACTTACAAATTCTTAGGCTAAAATCGTTGCAGGGCAGCTCCTATTTACTAAATGAATGGGCAGTATGCCCACTGAATGGTAAATGTGGGGCTGATTTTCTTAATCGGACTACAATTTCGGCCAATGACTAGAACGCTTAGGCACCAAGGCTTCTGTTTTAGCTCCTTACGAATTTTTGGGCCTTTGCTGGGCGCAGATAGTTTTTCTGCTACTTCGTAAACATATTTTCACGCAAAAAGCGCAGCAATGTATTTCCCTCTATGCTTACTTTTTTTTCACGCAAAGAGCGCAGAGAATTTTTTCACGCAAGGAACGCAGGGTAGCAAACGTATTTTAGGTCTTTGCGAGCTTTGCCTCAGCATATTGTGGCCTCCGTGTAAACTATTTTTTCGGATAACTAAGTTAGTGAAGATAGAGCGTGAGGGATATAAGCGGATACCCCGCAGCGAGGTACGAGCGAGGAGTAGCAGCGCTTAGCCCGACCCGCCGCCTCAAATGTGAGGGTAGCGGGTGTGCCAGGGTGCCGCTTCTATGCAGTGTGGTGGCACTGTGGTGGACTGCGGCGGGGCACGCCCAAAATAAAAAATGCCTAGGTGGTAGTCTTAGGCGGTAGCAGGCAGGAAGAGGACATAAAAAAGCCGGCACACAAATGGTACCGGCTCAATGATATTGTTGGGGCTGAGCTACAGAATAGTAGCTTTCACCGCTGCAAGGATTTCCTGAGTTTCGGCTTCGTTGTCGCCCTCTGCATATATACGCAGCAAAGGCTCTGTGCCGGAGGCTCTGAGCATCACCCAGCCGCCGTTTTCCAAATGGTATTTTACGCCATCGATTTTTTCTACGCTGATAGCCGCAAATTTGCCAAAACCTTTGTTGTACACATCGTTTTGAGCGTTGTTGATGATTTGCTCTTTTTGCTCATTGGGCAAAGTAAGGTCATCGCGCTGGTAGTTGAATGAACCGATAACGCTGTAAATCTCATTAATCAGTTCTTTGAGCGATTTACCGGTCTCAACCATAAACTGCAGCAGCATCAGGCCATCATAGATACCGTCGCGCTCAGGGATATGGCCTTTTACAGCGATACCGCCGCTTTCTTCGCCACCTACCAGTACATCCTCTCTTACAATCTTTTCACTGATATATTTGAAGCCGATTGGGGTTACCTCTACCGGCAGTTCGTACAGTTCGCACATGCGTTTTACGCGGTCGGTTACCGAGAAGGCAATCACCACTTTGCCATTCATATCTTTGTACTGAGAGAGGTAATGCACCAGCAGCAGTAGGATATGATGCGCATCTACGAAGTTGCCATCCTCATCATAAAGTCCGATTCTGTCGGCATCACCATCAGTAACCAGACCTATCTTGAGCTCCGGCGTATTTTTCATGAGTTCTGCCAGCTCGGTAGTGTTTTTGTAGAGTGGCTCCGGAGGAGTGCCACCGAAAGTAGGGTTGTGCTCGCAGTGAAGCAGTACGGCCGAAGGCATGAGTTTTTTGATAACATTCTGACCCGCGCCATACATGGCATCGTAGGCGAGTTTGAAAGCAGAGCTATTCAATTTTTCGAAGTCGAATTTAGTTTTGAGATAGCTCAGATACATATCTTCGAGGTCTATCCATTCAAACAGACCTTGTGCTTCGTATTCAGTGAGTTTGGTGCTCGGTACCGGGCATACTTCCGGAATCAAAGCTTCTACCTCTGCAATATCAGAAGGATTGGAAGGACCTCCATGAGCGCCTTTGAGTTTGAAGCCATTGTAAGAAGGAGGGTTGTGCGATGCCGTAATCACCACACCTTGCTGTGCTTCTAGCTTCAATACGCCAAAAGATACCATAGGCGTGCTTACAAAATTATGTGCCATCAGCACTTTGATACCGTTTGCACAAAGCACCTTTGCAGTAGTCTCAGCAAATAAGCTGCCACCAAAACGACAGTCGTGACCGATGACAACTTTAGGGTTTTGGTGTTTCGCGTTCAGCCAGTCGGCGAGTCCTTTGGCTACTCTTGCTACGTTGGCCACAGTAAACTCTTGGGCAATAATTGCTCTCCAACCGTCTGTTCCGAATTTAATTTTTTCCATAATATATTTAGATAGAAAATTTAGGCAAAATTAGTGTTTTGAGAATAATATATCACGCATAGTAAAAATACCTTTCTTATTGTGTAGGAATTCTGCAGCCAGCACAGCGCCAAAAGCAAAGCCCTTGCGGGAATGTGCGGTATGGCTGAGGCTGATAGTATCAATCTCGGAATCGTAAGTAACCACATGCGTGCCCGGAACATCATCTACCCTGAATGCTTCGATATGCAACTGTCTGGGCTGCTCTTGCAGCGACCAGCCTTCCAGGCGGGTGTATTGCTCCAATATCTGCTCTGCAATACTAATCGCTGTGCCACTAGGTGCATCCAGTTTCTGGGTGTGGTGTGTTTCCGACACTTTTACATTATAATCAGTATGCGACTGCATGAGTTGGGCAGCCATTTTGTTGAGCTCGAAAAACAGGTTGACGCCAATACTGAAGTTGGAGGCATGAATAAAAGCTCCATTATGTTCCTTACAGAGCGCCTGGGCTTCAGGTAGTTTGTGGTTCCAGCCTGTGCTGCCCGATACCACGGCCAGTCCTGAGCGAAGGCATTTGCTTACATTGTCAAAAGCGCTTTCGGGATTGGTAAATTCGATAATAACATCAGCTAGCTGAAGATGGGCTATATCAGCCTCATGTTGATTATTTCTATTGATTTTGAGTATTATTTCGTGACCACGTTCCAGAGCGATACTTTCGATAGCCTTGCCCATTTTGCCGTAGCCCAGTAATGCTATTTTCATTTGGTTTTGTTTATAAGGTTTTTGGGCCAGAAAAGTTTCTGAATACCCTTAGAGTGATAGGCCAGGTCTGGTTGTTGGGATAGGAATAGGCCGCCAAAGTTAAAATATACCTTGAATTTTTCAATAGCTACCTGACTGAACTGCCAGGTGGTATGGTGCACATTGTATTCAAACAGCTCATCGTCTTTTTCGTAAAAATACTTGAAGCGATTACTGAGCCAGTCTGTGAGTGCGCAGGGGGCAATTTCTTGCTGGCTGGTATAGTGCAGTCCTAGTTTAAATCCCGTGAAATCATTTTTGGCAAAGAACTTGTGCAAGCCATTTTGGAATTCTCTCTGAAAGATAGTTTCCCCTTGTTTGAGTTTGAAAATGCGCTGGTAAATATTTTTGGTAAAAGATTTTTCAAGCTCTTGATTAAATACAAAAAGGCCGGGTTTGCCCTGATGTAAGACATATGTTTGCATGGTAATCTGATCGAAGCTGAAGCCTTGTTTGATGATATTGAGCAGCTTGTTTCTAAAGTTATCTATCGAGGCTACACAGATGGTTACCCATGCGCCACCCTCAAAGGTGTCCACAGAAAGCTGTGAGGGCAGGAGGTGCTTCACCAGACTGGCATCCACTTTCCAGTGCAGCATCAGGACATTTTTCCACTCACTGTACGCCGCCCAATCTGAATTGGGTAGGGGAAAGCCCCGGTGCGTTGTTTGATTTAAAATGTCTTGCGGTTTTAAGATTTCCATTTTATCACACTATCTATCTAAGGCAATACCAAACCATTGGAGTTTTGCTTTGCAAGCAAATTCGGGGGCTAAAGGTACATAAGATTGAGCAATATCAAAGTTATTAACAAAACGTAAGGGAATTATTGCTATTTTCCTACATTTAATAGATTTAAGAACAACCTAATGGCTCCAATATTACCCGCGGGCAACTGCCGGAAGAACGCTAGTGGGGTATATACAAAATAGCCCTTGCCATACTGAGCATACAAAACAGCACTTTTTAATGCCGGCTCTCCGGGATCGTTCATGGCAATTGCCGTTTTATAGGATGGATGCCATTCTGCCGGATAATACACGCCACGCTCTTGCACCCAATTGGCGAAGTCTTCTGTGGCAATTTTATTTGGTTGCAGCAAGATACTTGCTTTTTCGTCAATAATACTCACCGGAGCCTGCTCATCGGTAACCCTGTCGCGGGATAGTTTGATGGGCAGTGGTGCAAACTGCTCTATTTCCAGTGCCATGCTGGTATTGTACTGCATAAGCACCGTGCCACCCTGTTCTATATACTTCCACAGTTCTGGCAGGTATTTGGCTACATCCTTGCGGGTGTTGGCCATGCGCACCCCACATACAATGGCATCATATTGTTTTAGGGTAGCCGCATCTGACAAGTCGGTGGGGCTTAGCTGGGTCACATTTATGCCCAAAGCCTGCATACTTTCTGCCACCTTATCTCCGGCTCCGGCAATATAACCTACATTTTTTACATGATTTTTCCATTGTTGGGTAATGATATGGGCACTTGCCGGACTAAAATACTGCAGGGTAGGGATGTGCGGATATTCTATCAGGTGCATTTGTTGCTCAAAATAGCCTTTGTCTGTTTTTACCCTATAATAAATCTTTGCCGGATTGCTTTGCGTCTGCCAGGTGGTATCGGCGATGCTAATGCTTATTTTTTTGCGTTCTCCGGATTTGAAGCTCAGCCCGGAAACCGTGCTGATGATTTCTCCATCTTCGCTTACGATTTCCAAAGCTGCATTTTTGAGCGCTGCCCTGCTGTGTACATAAGCATCGGCCTGCAGGTCTTTGCCCGGCACGCGCATGATGCTGCTCTGAACAGGAGCTATATCCACCGCCGGTACAATGCGTACCGCTTCTATCACATCGCCACGAGTAGGGTCGAGTCGCTTATAGGAAATGGGCAGCGCAATAGTAATGGTGTCTTTGCCCACTTGAACTTGTGCCTCAAGCGCAAACGTATTGCGGCTTAGGGGCTCATTGGTATAAGGTGCCGGGTAGGCAAACTGATGACCGCGGCTAGGCTCTGCCAGCCAGTATGGTTGTGTGAGACCGTATGCCGGTGCTACCTGAATTTTGGTTTCGAAGCTACGCAAGGTGTCGGTAGATAATGGTAGCTCGGACAATAGCACATGCTTGTCGATATCTGTCAGTTTCAGGATTTTTATGCCTTCTGCTCTGGCCAGGGCATTAAGTTTAATATTGAGTTCCTGATGGAAAACGGCCGTAGCTGCCGGCGCCAATGCTTCCAGTTGTAATCCGGTACATTGGATGATAATTTGGTCGAGCTGAGCCATTTTTTCCTTCAGCCAATAACTATCTGCGACTTTTATTTTTTTCAGGTCCGATTTGAGCTTGAGCAAAGCCGGTAGGCTTTTTTGTGGTGCATTGAAGTCAAACTTGCTTAGCAGGGCAGCGATTTTCTTGCCAATTTTGGCCTGTCCTATACGCCCCCAAGAGGTATCGATGCCATCATAAATAGAAGTATTCATGGCTGCTCCGGCCATTAGTTCAAAGTGTTCCTTACTGATGCCATAGGTTTGTGGCGTGCCTGCCCCCTGACTCTTATGTTCAGAGCGGGATTTTCCTGCTATTTCCCCATAGGAGGCACCCAGAATTGGGTCGTAATGGTTGATGGCCAGTTGAAACTGACCGGGTTTGATAGTATTGGCACTACCAAAACTAAAGGCATTAAATAGGATGCGTTTAGGTTTCCAGGTATTCGGATTATTGTCGTTTTGCAGTTGTTCAAAAGCTTCCAATGCCGCTATGGCAGAAGCCGTATGCTGGCCATGCCCACCCTCACCGGTGGTAGGGAATCTGCAAATCAAAACATCGGGTCTATGCTGCTGGATGGCTAGTTTAATATCATCTACCACTTTTTGCTTGTCCCAGAATTTAAAAGTTTCCTCTGGCGATTTGGTAAAACCAAAATCTATAAATCTGGTGAAGAGTTGCTTGCCTCCGTCCAGCTTGCGCGCCATCATCATTTCATTGGTACGTATCAGGCCAAGTGCAGCTCCCTGTTCATTGCCTATAATATTTTGTCCGCCATCACCCCTGGTAAGGGAGAGATAAATGGTATTGATATGGTCATGATGCACCAGATAAGTAATCAGTCGGGTATTTTCATCATCAGGATGGGCGGCAATATACATGACCGTGCCCATGCGTTGTAATTGTTGCAATTGCTTATAAATATCACCAGATGCTGCCGGTCTGACTTGTTGTGCCTGAACATTAGGGGCAAGAGATAAGAGAAGACCGAGTATGGTGAGTCTGAGATTAAGTTTCATAAAAGTATGGTGAAATTATCCGTCTTTGTGATTAAAGCGAACAAAAATATACTTTTGTAGGCTAATAGAAAAGCTAAATGGCGCTAAAACGACCTGCTGTACTTTTGCTGTTTGTAGTTATTGCCTGCCTGTGTTCCTGCACTTCATCCACGAAAAGGAAAGAGCTTCAGCGTGGCATATATTACTGGAAGACCAATCTGCGTCTGGGGGAATATGAGCGGCAGCTGCTGGATACCCTAAAGGTAGAGCGGCTCTATACCCGCTTTTTTGATGTGGACATTAGTGCAGATGGTAAGCGGGCAAGACCCAATGCCATTATCAATTTTGGGCAGACATTGCCCCACCAAGAGATAGTGCCGGTAGTGTTTATTACCCCACGCGCCATGGAGGTCATGCCCAGAGGAGAGCTGTCTTTTTATGCCAAAGAAATATCCCAACTCCTGGCCCAACTGTGCGCTTCTCGGGATTTGGAGCCAGAGGAGATTCAAATAGATTTCGATTGGACGGCATCCAATAAAGCCAAGTATTTCGAACTATTACAATTGCTACGAGCGCAAGCATTCTTTGCACACAAGCGACTCAGCGTTACCATACGGCTACATCAGGTGAAGTATATGTTGCAGGCCGGCATTCCTCCTGCCGATAAAGGCCTCTTGATGGTGTATAATATGGAGCCACTTACCGATTTTAAAGTAGAAAATTCCATTATTCGCAAGGAAACCGTAGCAAAATATCTTCAGAACATCGAGGCATATCCCTTGCAGCTTGATATCGCCTTGCCGATATTTTCCTGGACATTACTTTTCGAAGGAGAAAAATTGAAAGGCATCATGCGCAACCTTCAGCCATCCAGCCTGAAAGATACGGCGTTATTCAGCCCAATAGGCAATAATCGTTTTCAGGTGAGAAAAGACAGTATCTGGAATGGATACCGATTGAGTACCCGTTCGGTATTGCGGCATGAAGAAAGTGATATACAGGTACTTAATGCTGTGGTCAAATTTCTCTCACCAAAAATCAAAACAGATAGCCTAACTTTAATACTCTATCACTGCGATAGTGTGAACTTTTCTAAATACCATATCCATGAATTTGAAAAAATATATACTGATTTTAGGTAGTGCGGCCACATTGCTATCTATTGAGCAAGTGGTGCAAGCCTGTGCCGACTTTTACGCCTATGATAGCTACCCGCAATTTTATGGCAATACCATTACCAAATATGAGCCCTACGCGCCGTTTCGATTCATATCGCCAGAGCTTTATTATTATGATTACTGGGCTGAAAATACTAGCGAGATTAAAGATTCTGTCAACAAGGCTGTAATGGTGGATGAATGGCGGCAATATACCAAAGCTGCTTTTACCACTGCCGATATTGAAGCTGTATTATTTGCTCCCTCAGAGCATTTTAGGACTGAAAATAGCATGAAGGCCTGGCTGGGTGCGCAGCGGCGGAGCAATGCCTTTGCAGCAGCACTGGGCGAGAAAAAATATGCCGCATTGCGCCGGTACTTGCGGCTGGCCAAACAATGCGAAGAGCTGGCACTCAATCGGGTAGAAGACTGGGGTGCCAGAGCCGAATTGCCGGCTACCGACCGCGCAGCACTGCAGCAACAATGCCTGAGCGCTTTTGGGCAGGAAAAAGACGATTTCCTCAAAATGAAATATGCCTTTCAGGTGATGCGTCTGGCATTTTTTGGGGAGGAGTATCGCTGGGTACTTGAGTTTTTCGATAAACATTTTGCCCACAAGAAAGAACATAGTTTGGCATTTACCCGAATCATTGGATACAAAGCCGGCGCACACTACCGGCTGGGAGAGAAAGCCAAGGCTGCCTATTATTATTCTCTGATGTTTGCCAATTCTGATGCCCATAAATTTGAGGCTCTGCAGAGCTTTGAGTGGGCAAGAGAGGAGCATGACCCTGAATCAGAGACTCTGGTGCTGGACAGGCTGGATGAAATTTTGGGCATGTGCGCCAATAATAAGGAAAAAGCTGTGGTGATGCTGATGAAGGGTTTGCGTGCCTATCCGGAATATGCCATCGAGGATATCGTAAAGGCATATAATTTCGACCCTGAGGTCAAAGGTCTGGATGTACTCATCAACAGGGAAGTGAACAAGTTGGAAGCCTTTTACCTGAGCCATAAGCTGGCTCGTGTCAATCCTTTGCCTGCCGAGCTTGCCCGCTTTCGTTACGGCTACAGAGACTGGTCTGATGTGTATTACGTGGGTCATAAGCATACCGATGCCCATGCTACCAAAGCCATAAAAGATTTGATTCAGTTTTTGGACAAGCTCATTCAAGACAAGCGGGAGCCTGGCTTGTGGTATGTGACTAAGGCATATCTGGCTAGTATGATGGAGCAGCCTGATGTTATGAAAGAATACCTGGCCAAAGCCAAGTCTGTAGGTCTGAGCCCGAGACAGGAGTCGCTATATGAGGTGGTGCAGTTGCTACATACTATATATGCAGCCAATAAAATCACTCCGCAGGTAGAGCAATCGCTTTTGCCACAGCTGCAGCGTTTGGACCGTTATGCTTTGAAGCATCCCCTAGCTTCATGGCAATTTAGAGATATTATGAATCAGCTGCTGGCAGGCAGGTATATGCAACAGGGCGATACCATCAAGGCTGTATATGCCATGGCGCATGCCAGTGAAACTAATAAAGAAAGAAGCAGTTTCTATGCAAGTGCAGACTTTCAGGATGCACAAGGAGAGGCACTTAATAGGTTATCCATAGCGGGGTTGCGCAAAATGCAGGAATTTCGCGAGAGCAAATCCAAAACGCCTTTTGAGGATTGGCTGGTCAGCAACACTTATTACACCTTTGCGGTGCTCAAAGAGCTGGAAGCCACTAAGCACATGCGTGAATTTGATTTCAAAACAGCGGCAGGTGTCTTAGAGGAGCATAAGATTAATACCGGGCTCTATCCCAATCCTTTCATGCCTCAGATAAATGATTATCTGGAGCTGAACGCATCGGATACGCAAAGGCAATATACCAAGCTGAGCTTTAGCAAGCGCATGGCAGAGCTACAGGATATTATTGCCAAAAATCCTAATGATGCCGGCGCCCTCTATGGCTATGCGGTGGCCTTATACAATATTTCATATTATGGCAAATCCGGGGATATGCTTTTGTACAACAGATTTGCTACCGATAGGCATGGTTATTATGCCAATCCTGATGAGGATAGGATGTTGCCAAGGTATCTGAGAGAGTATTACAGGGTACATACAGCGGAGCAGTATTTCAAGAAGGCCGCAGCAGCTGCCACTGATGCAGAGCTAAAGGCGAAGGCACTTTGGGGTGCAGCCAAATGCTGGACCAAAAGATGCCCTACCGATAATGCAAAGGGCTATTACTGGAACGATGAGCGAGACTATTATAAAAATGCCCTGAAAAATCCGCATTATAAGGCGCTCGATGGTTTGCGGCAGACTAAGTATATGAAAATGGTGAGTGGTACTTGCGACTACTATGCAGATTATATCAAAAAGAATGGATAATGTTGAAGTTTAAGTATTTTTTGGTTTTTGGACTGATTTTTATTGCACATCTTGTGGCCGGCGTTTTTTACAGTGGCTATTCCTGGTGGCTGGTAGCAGGGGGCATTCTGCTCCTGCTGCTCTTCCTGGCCTTGGCTTGTGCCAATATTCGCTGGAATTTTTTTATTAAGGCTACCAATCGCATCCCGCTTAGCGTACAGCAATTACAATCCGGAGCTATGCCTGTAGCTCTTACATTTGATGATGGCCCACATGAGCATACCCCGGCTATTCTGGATATTTTAGCAAAGTATAATGTAAAGGCTACATTTTTTGTGATAGGGAAGCAAATTCCAGGCAATGAAGCCATACTTAAACGCATAGCAGAGGAGGGGCATCTTATTGGCAATCATTCTTATAGTCATACCGGGAGCTTATATGCCCGTTCGGCAAGTGCTATCAGGGCAGATATAGCGCAGTGCAACCGGCTGATATATGATGTCTCTCAGCAAGAACCAAAGCTGTTTCGCCCTCCTTTTGGGGTTACCAATCCTGCTTTGGCCAAGGCGGTGACTCAATTGGATATGAGCGTCGTGGGCTGGTCGGTAAGGAGCTATGATACCATGGCCAAAGACGAGGCCAAACTACTGCGCAAGATTATGAAAGGCATACGTTTTAACGATATTATACTCCTGCACGACCGATGCCCCATTACCGTGGCCATTCTGCCCCGGCTTATCGAGGCCATTCAGGAAAAGGGTATGCAGTTTGCCTTGCCGGAGCTGCCTACAAGAGCTTAAGAACTTGTTAAACCCGTAAAATATGTTGGGTTTAATGCTAATATTTTAATTTTGTAAGCAGACAAAACAAAAGAATATGAAAGCACTACGTTTACTCCTTACCACAGGGCTTATCAGCTCCTCGGTGTTTTTTTACTCCGGCTGTAGTAAAATCAATATTTTTTCTATAGAAAATGATAAAGAACTAGGACTGCAGACCAAGGCACAAATCGAGGCCAATCCTTCACAGTTTCCCATACTCAATCGTCAGAGCAATCAGGCAGCATATAACTATCTGTATGCCATACGCAATGATATTCTCAATAGCGGTAATATCCGCTACAAAGATGAGTTTGACTGGGAGGTTTACATCATTCGTGACGATAATACCATCAATGCATTTTGTACACCCGGTGGCTATATTTATGTTTATACCGGGCTCATTAAGTATCTGGACAATAAATCGTCGCTTGCCGGTGTTTTAGGTCATGAGATGGCACATGCCGACCGCAGGCACTCTACCAATCAGCTTACCAAGCGCTATGGGGTGCAGACCCTCTTAGACATACTCTTGGGCAAGGACCAAGGCTTGCTGGCGCAGATTGGTGCCGAGCTCATCAGCCTGAGCTTCTCCCGTGCCGATGAGCGCGATGCAGATACCTATTCGGTAAATTATCTATGTCCTACCAAGTACAGAGCCGATGGTGCTGCCGATTTCTTTATCAAGCTCAATAATCATGGCGGTAGCGGTGTGCCGGCCTTCCTAAGCACCCATCCCAACCCAGACAACAGGGTGCAAAACATACAGCAACATGCCCAGCAGAGCAATTGCACCACCTCTATTAGCCCTTCAGAAGAAGACCAAGGCTATGCACAGTTTAAAGCTTTGCTTTAGACAACAAATTTTCAACATTTCCGGCCCATTGTATCGCTCTGGTATGATGGGCTTTTTTTGTGAGGTAAAGAGTGGGCTGGGAATTTTTGGGACGAGTGCAGAATAAACCCTATCACGCCCTCAAAAAATAGCTTATTTTGACAAGAATGTAATAATAAACAATGTGTATGATGTCTATTTTTACGTTTTCGTACAAATAAGCAAAAATGCGGGCAAATTTTTGCTTAATTCCGCAGGCTAATGCCATTAATCAAGTCCGGAATAAATGTGGAGGAAATAAGTTCTTAATTCATTTCCTCCTCAACATATCTTATAATCCCAGATTACGCATTAGGAATTTAAAAGAAAA
>DATGQB010000096.1:0-6982 GCA_035304405.1 Edaphocola sp. | reverse complement strand
TAATTTATTATGCTTTTTTCACTATTTTGTGGATTATTTGCCATAATAATTTTCTTTTAAATTCCTAATGCGTAATCTGGGATAAAAATGCTCCTTTTTGAATGCCCGCCCCAAATTATAGCTCATGAAATGGCTAGTTGCACTTTAAACCCTTTAGAAAACTGAATAATAAAAGCAGCAATGTCATCTTTATTGTGAATTCATTGCTGCTCTTTCATTTGCTTACCAAGCTTAATTTTATCGGCTAATAACGACTCTTTCAATACTGCTACCCTGAGCTGACTCAAATATCAGCGTATAGATACCAGCAGGCAAATCGTGAACATCCAGAGCAAAATCATCTGCACTTACTTTTTGACTACGTACGGTTTGGCCAAGCATATTGTGGAGTACAATGGTGCCTGAAACATGAGTCAGTCCTTCAATCTTCACACGCAGTTCGGTACTTGCAGGGTTAGGTGCTATTGCTAGGTTTATATTTCGATTTACCTCCTGCAGACTTACTGGCGGCTCAGAGTTAACCACCATGAATTCCTGCACAAATCCATTGCCGAAATCGCCATCCAGACTGGAAGCACCTGGATTGCTTTTGGGCAGGTTGAGATAACCGCCGCTGAGTTTGGCTACAGTAATCCATCCCGGAGTGAAGGCAGTCAAAAACCTAAAGCCATAACCTGCTTCAGCAATTACTTCCATGGAGTAGCAACCATTTTCGAGATGGATAGTATCTCTATAATTAGTATTGGCGGTAGTACTGCTTCTTTGATAGAGAATATTGCCACCTTCATCGCGGATTATCCATTTAGAAGCATTGCCCGGCTGGGTAATACCGCTGGTTTTAAGATTAATCACAAAGTTTCCGGTTTCCCAATGAGGCGGTGCCTTAAAAGTACTACGCGCGGTATCATTGAACGGCTCTGCATCAGGGCTGCCATTTACTTCTGTAATCACCGCCGTGAAGGCATGACCATCACCGGTAATGGTTTTAAAAGCTGCCAAGGTAGGCAAGGAAATTACAGCTGATTGCATAGGCTCTAATGTACCAGTCCAGGTATAAGTACCCGAGGCGCCACCATCAATGCCATAATCAAAAGCAATGCTGGTGATGGTATTTTTACCATAGTTTTTCACTTTGACCTTAGGTTCGGCACAAATAGGGTTGCTGCGGAAATATAGGTCCTTACTGCTTGGGGCCACAATGTCCTCTATGCCGGCATCTACATTGTGGTTAAATTCTTTATAGAAAAAGAGAACGTTGGAGCTGGTATAGGAAGGTGGATTAGACTGATTACTACTGGTATAGGGCTGAAATTCCATACCTGCAGTAAAGCTGCCATTAGCTATGCTGGCAGCGGGTACTTTGTGCACAATAGGGAAAACGATATCACCCGGACACCAATTGGCCCGGTTGTATACCCAAGTACCTGATTGAGGATACACCCAGTTGTCGCCGCAATCATCGCGCCAGATGTTTCGTTGCTCCAGATTTGAACCATCTACCAGCCAGCGATACCACTTATTACAAAATTCTGCACAGTTATTGGTCTGGTCATCCGAGCCGTGACCAGAAATGATATGACTAGCCTCGGCATATACGGTGCCTGTAGGCACAGTGAGGGAGAGCGGAGCAGTGTGATTATTAATAGGATTGGCAGTCTGCCCAAACGCAAAGCTGCCATCCCACATATTTTGAATAGCTACCACATCTCGTGGCGGTGTGCCCTCAATAAACTGAAAATCTAATTTACCGGTGAAGCCCCAGGAATAGCCTTCGTATTTGATGCGCATTACCGCACTATCTTTGAGAATAGGATAAAAATCTGTTACGTCAAACACGTAATCGTGCGTCCAGTCAAGTGGCATATTGGGATAGGAAGAATGGGCGTAGGGTGTGATGAAACGACCCAGCTCAAAAGTGTCGGTAGGTGTCATAACCCAGATGCGTACGGTATAATCCCACTGAGCACAGTACTGACTTCCCGGTGCACAGGTTTCTTTACCAAGCGTGAATATCATATTGATTTTCCGATAACTCAAAGAGCCATTGGGAAAAGTAACCGGATGGTCGAAATTGCCATAACTTAAAAATGATGTTACCGGATGTGCCGATACAAAGGTGGTATCGCCAGGGGCAGCCATAACAGCTGTGCCACCACCGACACATGCTAATAGGGAGAATAAAATTTTCTTCATAATAGAATAAAAATTAAAAAGGGATAAGGGCTTATAAAGGTAAGCAAAGCATATTTAATTGTCAAATATCTGTGCCAGATAAAATAAAACCAATGATGTGGTGTGACATCAAAATGGTTTGGGAGCGTGAGGGATAGCAGTGAAAAGCCCGCAGCAGCAGGGTGCGCCTCCGATAGTCGGATAGACACAGTGAGCCTTATATACGACAAAACTATCAATACATTAGCAACAACAGCGCCCTGCTGCGAGGACTTGCAACGGATAGCCCGACTCGCCGCCCCAGACTGAGCTGTAATGCACCCTGCAGGCTTGAAGCCATTCAATGTCAAGCAGCAGGCACAAATGAGCGATAGCGGCGAGGCACGCCCAAAAATATAAGAACCAATAGAGATATAGTGCAGCCTCGTTAACAGCCAAACAATTATAATTGAAGCACTAAATCATAAACAAAAGTCAAATAACAGCAAAGCAAATTAATTAAACTAACTTTGCAGGCTTATTAATTTCATATAAAACAAATATTTTTATGCCTGGATTTACTGTCGCGATTGTGGGCCGCCCCAACGTAGGAAAATCTACATTGTTTAACCGTTTGGTAGAACAAAGGAAAGCAATTGTAGATGACTTTAGTGGTGTGACCAGAGATCGTCAATACGGAATCTGTGACTGGAACGGTAAAACATTTAATGTTATCGACACCGGGGGTTTCGTGTCAGATTCGGAAGACATTTTTGAACGCGAGATACGCTCGCAAGTACACATTGCAATTGAAGAGGCACACGTAATACTCTTTGTAGTGGACGCTGCTACGGGTATGTCGCCATTGGATGAAGATATGGCCACTGTGCTGTATCAGTCAAAAAAGCCAGTGATTCTGGTGGTGAACAAAGTAGACAATCCGGAAAGACACCTTGCAGCCACTGAGTTTTATGCATTGGGTTTTGAACATGTAGTGATGATAGCCTCGGCATCGGGTCATGGTACCGGTGATATGCTGGACTTGGTAACCGACTTTATACCAGAAGAACATGTAAACGAAGATGAAGTGGAATGGGTGGAAGAAGAGAATGAATTTGGTGAAATCGTAAAGGTAGCCTACCCCAAAAATCCTCTGCCGAAAATTGCCATTATAGGCCAACCAAATGCCGGCAAATCTACTTTGCTGAACGCATTAATAGGAAAAGAGAGAGCTATTGTATCCAATATAGCAGGCACTACCAGAGATGCTATACATACCAATTATAACATGTTTGGTAAGGAATTTGTACTGATAGACACTGCAGGTATTCGCAAAAAGAAAAACGTAAATGAAGACCTGGAATTTTACTCAGTCATCAGGGCTATAAATGCTATGGATGAAGCGGATGTATGTATGCTACTGATAGATGCAGAAGTGGGCATCACAGCGCAAGATGTGAATATATATAGCCTGGCTACAAGAAAAGGAAAGGGAGTGGTCGTATTGGTGAACAAATGGGACTTAGTGCCCAACAAACAAACTAATACTGCCCGGGACTATGAAAAACAATTGAAAGAACGCTTATTGCCTTTCTGCGATGTGCCGGTACTCTTCATCTCTGCACAGAAAAAGCAACGTATATTTCAAGCTGTAGAAAAAGCACTAGAGGTATATGAAAACCGCAAGAAAAAAATACAAACCTCGGTGCTTAATGATATCATGCTTAAGGAAACCGAGTATTACAAACCACCTATGATGCGCGGTCATAATGTGCGCATCAAGTTTGTGATGCAATTGCCTACGGCTGTACCATCGTTTGCGTTTTACTCCAATCATCCGGACCAAATCAAAAAGCCTTATCAAAACTTCCTTGAAAACAAGCTTAGACAACACTTTGGATTTCATGGTGTACCTATAAAAATCTTCTTTAGGAAGAAATAAGCTAAGGATAATGGAAAAATGGCGGGTGTTTCATTAGAAACACCCGCCATTTTTTGTTGTAATACCGCGCTCTCATAGACGAAAAGCCCATTTTTGCAAAAATATTGGAACAACACCAAAAGCCTCTCTTGCGAAAGGCTTTTGATAATATCAAATCAGATTAAATTACTATTTGATTATGGGTTTTGGATACAAGCACGGTTTTGTTCAAACTCGCTGCTAGGAATACGGAATACCAACAAGTTGCTACCAGCAGCCACTGTACCTCTTTCTACACCTTGTATGAAACCACCATACTCATAAGAAATATTTGCATCAGGAATTACACCGCCACCGCGTACAGGAGTCATTCTACGTTTAGCCTCGTGGAAGCCGAAACCTTCACCCCAAAGCTCGATACGTTTTTGTTTCCAAATCTCGTGTACCACATCATTTTTGTCAGTACCTTGATAATCATATGAAGGTTGTCTAGTAACACCATACTCATTCAATACCGCCAGAGCACCAGCGATATTACCAGACTGAGCTAAAGCCTCAGCTTCAATCAGATACATCTCAGCAGCACGCATCAAAGGATAGTCACCTAAGAAAGAGTTAGGTCTTTGAGGTTTGAACTTCTTAGAACGAACGAAGTATCTTGGACCACGCGGAGTAGGACGTTCAATAGTTTCACCCCACTCTCTGCGGTAGTCATCTTCTGCCATCCAAGCAGTATCGCCGCTAAAAGTTTCGTTAAAGAACACATTGCTGATTAAACGACCTTGAGACTTTGCATATGCACCTTCAATATCATTACTCATGTGAGAAAGGAAAGATGCATAGATACCATTTGCCTCAGCATTGATTTCTAAACCCCAAATCCATTCAGAGTTATTAACACTGTTCATACCGCTTCTGAAAGCTTGACGACCAGTCATCAAATCATAACCTTGTCTGGCAGCGTTAGCAAACTGAGCAGCTTTTGCCCAGTCTTGCTGATACAAGGCCACACGAGCCTGTAAACCTTGAGCCACTTGAAGGTTGATTTGGCTCTTATCAGAACCACGATCAATAGTAGTGTTCTCAAACAAGCTAATAGCTTGAGCCAAGTCAGAATTAATCAAATCATAAGTCTCACGCAAAGTAGCCCTTGGCTTAGCAGTCTGAGTTGGCTCAGTGTACAAAGGCAAGCCTAAAGCTTGGTCTAGTGTTGCACTTTTAGTCACCACTCCAGTACCGGAACCACCTTCAGCAGCAGTTACATATTGGTTATCAAAATAGGTAAACTGATAGTAGTTTGCCAAGTTGAAATAAGCATAAGCCCTATAGAACAAAGCCTGCGCTTTAATTTCGTTTTTATCTTCCTGCGTACCTTTTGCATTATCAATGTTCGCAATAATCATGTTTGCATTATTGATAATACGGTAGAAGAAGCTCCACATATACGAACCGGTATTATCCGGATTACGATCTCTGAACCAGTATGCGGTAATAAACCAGCCAGAACCGATACGCTCACAACCCATATCGCCACACATCATATCAGACATGATACCGATAGAAGGAATACCAAACTGATCGTGATCGCTCACTTCATACATCATTGCATGGATACCGTTCACCGCAGCTCTTGCACCTTGAGTAGTTTCAAATACTTGTTCGTGCGTTACCTGAGTAGTAGGCAACTGAGTAAGGAAATCTTTTTTACAAGAGTTCAAGGTGAATAAAGAAGTACCCGCTACAAGACCTACAGCTATACTCTTAAATATATTATTCATTGGAAATTATTATTAAATTATAAACTATTTAGTTAACAATTATTGGAGTGTAACTCTAACACCTACAGTATAAGTTCTGTAAGGGAAATAGTTAAAGCTAGAAAGTCCGAAGAAACTTGTATTAGGGTCCATACCTACGCGAGCAGACCATTGAATGATGTTCTCAGCAGCACCATAAACACTTAATGCTCTGAAACCAACACGAGATAATGCTTCGCTAGAGAAAGTATAAGACAAGTTCAAGTTTTTAAAGTTCAAGAAGCTGTTGTCGGTCAAGAACTTACTAGACATTCTAGTATTGTCGTTACCGGCACTACCCCAGTTAATTGCAGGTTGTACATCAGATTTCTTCTCATCACCAGGTTGTTTCCAAGAGTTCAACATATCGATGTGCATAGCACGACCAATTGCTTGTGGACCAGAGGCCATTAAGCTAGCGTATGTATTGTCATAGAAATAACCACCCAGACCAAACTGGAACATAAATGATAACTGCAGACGTTTGTAAGAAAGCGTGTTAGAAATTGCACCTTCTAACCATCTTTGAGCAGAACCAAACAATTTATAATCAGAAGGCAATAAAGAACCATAGTCAGTTGTGGTTACACGATTACCTTCATCATCGGTTTTGTACCACATTGGCGCACCTTTATCATTTACCCCAGCATATTCAGGCATGAAGTAAGAGAATGCAGGCTCACCTTTGAACAATACTTGTCCGCTGCTACCCAAAGAGTCTTTACCTTGAACTTCGAGGATTTCATTCTTGTTGTGGTAGGCATTCAAACGAACATTCCAATTGAAATTATCGCTTCTTACGACATCAACACCTACATTAAGCTCGATACCACTGTTACGCATAGAAGCCACGTTATCATAATAACCGGTAGAACCAGTTGAAGGAGCCAATGGTTGTACAAACAAGAGTTTGTTGGAACCTCTCATGTAAAGATCTAAGCCAGCTTTAATTCTAGACTTATTATATTCGAAATCAACACCAATAGATCTGTCGATAGACTCTTCCCAAGTAAGGTTAGGGCTACCCCAGTTGGCGAAAATCAGACCCGGATTGCTGCTATTGTGGTTGGTAGCGTAGCGGTTCATGTATGCGTAATAGTTATTAATCGCATCA
>DATGQB010000095.1:0-5116 GCA_035304405.1 Edaphocola sp. | reverse complement strand
TTATTATGGCAAATAATCCACAAAATAGTGAAAAAAGCATAATAAATTATGGTTTTTGAGCTATTGAAGTGGATTAGAAGCAAGAATAATTTTATATAAAGAGTCTAATGCGTAATCTGGGTTAATGTTTCTTACCCAGATTGCCGGCCTATGACTATCATACTAGATATTTGATATCATAGTACGAGATTAGTCTGCAGTCAATTTTTACATGGCAGCATCAGAATGTGGATACCACCGCTGTGTTTCCTAGTAAGCCCCACATTTGGGCTGTTTTTTTCAGAGATATATATTTTCACATATCTTTGTGAGCTCATTAATTTAAGTACTACAAATATTATGGACAACTACCAAAGCATGGATTATTATATCGAAAGGAGTGTTGAATATGTTAAGCAGGGCTTGGCTATAGGGCGTTCGTTCGCGTTTAGCGCACCTAAGGGTGTGGTAAAAAACGTAGTACTTGCCGGACTTGGTGGTAGTGGCATTGGTGCTGAGTTGGTCCATAATTATCTGGAATTGACTATAAAGGTTCCGGTGGTCATCAGTAAGGATTATTTTTTGCCGGCTTTTGTCAATGAAGACACTTTAGTGATTGCCTGCTCTTATTCCGGAAATACGGAGGAGACGCTGGCCGCCGTGTCTGAGGCTCGTCATAAAAATGCTCAAATATTATGTATCACTTCGGGCGGAATGCTTAAGGCTTTCGCAGATGAGCATCAGTATGACTGTATCGTGCTGCCTTCCGGAATCCCACCAAGAGCTTATGTAGCCGGCTCTTTCTCTCAAACCTTATTTGCTTTGCAACATTTTGGCCTTATCAACGACGCCTTCATTAGCGAGATCGAAGCTGCTGCAGACTTCCTGGCTGCTAAAGAAGCTGCGATTAAGGCGAAAGCAGAAGAACTGGCCAAACAAGTGCTGGGTAAAATTCTGGTAATATATGCCGATCAACGTATAGGCGGAGTAGCTACTCGCTGGAGACAACAGTTAAATGAGAATGGTAAGGCTCTGGGCTGGGAGCGTACTATCCCTGAGATGAATCATAACGAACTGGTGGGCTGGAGCGAAAGCAATCCTAATCTGGCTGTAGTTTTATTGCATATGGGTACAGAACTGCCCAATGTTAAAAAGCGTTTTGCTATAACTGCCGAAGTGGCCGGCAATTGCACCGATGCAGTTTATGATATCCATGCAGAGGGTAATACTTTCTTCGAAAAAAACTTCTATCTTATGCTACTGGGCGACTGGCTGAGCTGGTACCTTGCAGATATGAGAGGTGTTGATGCGGTGCAGGTGCGCGTAATCAATTACCTTAAAGCCTCTTTAGAAGCAAAATAATTTAACTGACACTTTTCAGTAACTTAATGGCTGTTTGCAGCAAAAGATATAAACCCGAAAGGCGACTCCAAGGAGCCGCCTTTCGGGTTATTTAATATCCAGGACAACTTAGAATGGGAGCGAATCTTCTTCTTGCTGTCCGGCATCATCCGCCGGTGCAGAGTTACTATTTTCACGCTTGTCTAGTAAGATAAAATTAGTTGCCCTTATCTCATACACATAGCGCTTCTCTCCTTTGGCATCCACATAGCTTCTGTTGGTCAGTTTCCCTTCCAATAGTACATAGCTACCCTTGCTCAACAGCTTTTCTGCACGCTCTGCAAGTGCCTCCCAGGCTACGATATTATGCCAGGTAGTTTCGTCAGACCAGCCTCCACTCTTGTTTTTATAGCTCTCTTTGGTGGCCATCCTCAAACGCGCTACCTTGATGCCATTCTCTAATGTTCTTACTTCTGGGTCGATTCCCATGTGACCAATCAGCTGTACGCTGTTTCTTAAACTGCTCATAACCTAAAATTTAAAATGATTAAAATGTTACTATAATTTCATATATTGTGTACACTTTCGTATCCTCGCAATTTTGATTGCCTGGCTAATTCAATTGCTGGTACAAAGATGCACCGAGAAGTAGGAGATATTCGGTTTTTAATCATTTGTAATCGGTAATAAACGATTGTAAGCGTTTGTTGTCGTTTTAGATATTGAAAATCAACACTATGAAAGAAACACTGAAACTATGCCTCAACTGTGGAAAAGAGCTAAAAGGTCGGATTGATAAGAAGTTTTGCCATGATTATTGCCGCAACAATTACAATAATCGGCAGTATAGTGCCCAATCCAATTACGTACGTCAAGTAAATGCTTGCTTGCGTAAGAATCGTCGTATTCTGGAAGCGCTGTTGACCGAAGGAGTTGAGAAACTTAAGGTGCGTAAGGAAACGCTATTGGAGCAGGGCTTTTCATTTGCCTATTATACTCAGGTGTATTTCACCAGAAAGCAGCAGGTTTACTATTTTTGTTATGAATATGGCTACCTGCCTCTGGATGCAGATTGGGTGCTCATTGTAAGGCAGATGAAGAAGTGAGCATTCCGTCAACTTCAAGATTAATAAACCCAAAATTATCCTCATGAAACAAGAGAATTTTGAGCGTGTTATGCGCATGAGTTTTGCCTCTGTTTATCCTCACTACATCACTAAGGCTACAAAAAAAGGCCGTACTAAAGAAGAGGTGGATGAAATCATCTTCTGGCTCACCGGCTACGACGCCCAAGCGCTGGAGCAAGCACTGGAAAACAAAACGGACTTTGAACATTTTTTTATCCCAGATTACGCATTAGGAATTTAAAAGAAAATTATTATGGCAAATAATCCACAAAATAGTGAAAAAAGCATAATAAATTATGGTTTTTGAGCTATTGAAGTGGATTAGAAGCAAGAATAATTTTATATAATGAGTCTAATGCGTAATCTGGGTTTAATGAAGCGCCTGCCTTCAACCCGAATGCATCTAAAATTACCGGTCTAATCTGTGGGTATAGGGTAGAGTCCATCACAGACCCACTCATGCAAAAGATTCGCTACTTGGATAAGCTCATAGACGAACTGGCGAAGGGCAAGGCCATGGAGAAAATCCTGAGAACTTAGACATTAGTCTTGCCCAATGTCAGAAACGCATTAGCTAGCTACCTCAGAAAAATGATTCGCTAATGCATTTCATTGACAAAAAATCTGGCTATATAGTCGGGTGCAACTGCGCTTTCTAAAATGGCCTAGGAGCTTCAAACCGCATTTCCTCTTTGGTTACCGGATGTTTGATGCAGAGAATATGGGCATGCAGATACAAGCGCTCGGCTCTGTTGCCATATAGGTCATCTCCACATATAGGGCAGCCTAGCCCCTGCGGATGCGCACAATGCACGCGTAGCTGATGCGTGCGCCCGGTTACAGGACTCAAGCGCAATTCTGTTTTCCCATCTTTCACCGCTATTTTCTCCCAGAGGGTAACGGCCTTTTTACCATGCTCAAAGCATACCATCTGCCTCGGCCTGTTATCAAAGTCCACTCGCAAGGGCAGTTCTATCTTTCCGTGTTCTGCTGCAATTTCACCTTCCACAATAGCGATATAAGTCTTTTTGGCTGTTTTTTTGATAAACTGTGCCTGCAGATACTGATGTGCCTCTTTGGTCTTGGCTGCTATTAGTATGCCCGAGGTGGACATGTCCAACCTATGTACCAATAGCGGACCGGTGGCATTGGGATAGCGTGCCTGCAGCACATCCTGCACAGAGGTCTGCGGCGACTTGCCAGGCACCGAGAGCATATCTGCAGGTTTATCTACCACCACAATATGCTCATCTTCATATATTGTTCTGAGTTGGTGCCCCAGGTCTCTGGCCTCCATCATTGGGTTGGGGTCTATGTCTATACCTTCAAGCATATGAGCCAGTATGGGTTCGCATTTGCCTCTACATGCCGGATAGTATTGCCCATGCTTTCTTATTTCTGACTGTGGCGAAGCGCCCCACCAAAATTCTGCAAACGACAGTGGTCTCAGCCTATGTTCAAAGGCATACTGTAATAGTTTGGGCGCTGCACATTCACCCGCTCCGGAGGGTGGGGTACCCCATACTGTGGGGGCAAATATGTCTTTTACATTTTTGGGCACGCCATACTTATTCAGAAAGTTGTACTGTGCAAACAGTGCTTCCTGCAATGCCGCCGAGCGGTTCTTTCGCTCTGCCTTCAGTTTCTCTATTTCGTTTTGCAATCGCGCTATCTGGGCAGTAGCTTCCGCCTCTTTTTGTTTCCAGTGGCGCTGCATGGCTTTTAATGCTCCCTGCTCTCTTATACTCTCCTGTCTCAGTTGCTCTAGTGCAGCCTCATGTCCCTCATTGGTGCTCATCAAAGCCGCACGCTGTGCCGCTCTTTTGGCTTTGTTGGTTTTTATGAGTTCCTTAAAGCTTTTGAGCTCCTGCTCCTGCTCCTTTTGTACTTGTGCCAGGGCATTCATTGCTGCCGTAAGCTCGGGAGATTGCTCCATCGCCGCTATCCGCGCGTTGATTTCGTTAATCTCGGCCTCTCCCTTCCGGTAAAACCCATCTGGATTCAGCAAGTCAAATATCGGCGGCACAAAGCCCGGCCATTGGTTGGTACCAGCCAGTTTTCCCGAAAATGCACGTAAATAACCCAGCCGCCCATGCTCATCCTGCACCAGCAGTACCCCAAACATTTTGCCGTTTTCTTGTCCCCTCAGGCTCTCCCTCAGGTATTGTTGCAAATGAGCGGCCGCCTCAAGACATAGGGGGTGCGGCTCATAGTAAAAAGGGAAATTAAATCTCTGTGGCAGTTCCTCTGCTCCCACCTCACGTGGAAAGTCAATAAAGCAGGCTGGTCGTTCTTGCATAATAGGCTGCAAAATTAATAAAATAGCATCTACTGCCCTCTGCAATCCTTGCCATTTGCTGCGCTTTGGTTTGATAATTATTGGGGCGTGCCCCTGTCGGGTCGGGCCATCCATTGCAAGTCCTCGCAGCGCAGCTTCTGTGGCTGGTGTCCGTTTGCAGCTTCGGTATGAAAATAGGGCGTTTTGCGCTGCATTTTCGCCAATGTTGCGCTGCTGCGGGCTTTCCATTGCTGTCCCTCACTATTAGATTTGTATGTAAATTTACTTTCGAAAATTTTGGAGCACTATTCAGCATTTTCAAGAAAAGATATTCGAAAACCTAAAGAGAATAGAGGTGAACTATTGTCCCTCATAAGGTGATTAAAGACTT
>DATGQB010000094.1:0-4724 GCA_035304405.1 Edaphocola sp. | reverse complement strand
GAGTGCCCACATGCGTGTTTACTCGAGTAGTTGCCGGCGCTGCAGGTTGAGGGTTCAACCGAGCATCATCAGCTCGTCCAGACTGCATGATAAGCAAGTCAAGTCGATGGTTTATCCTGTCCAGCTCGCGTATCACGGAGGCGTTGTCCTTGTTATGCGGCTGCCATTCATGGTGCTGTGTGGCAGGACGTAAGGAGTGAAGTCTGATGATTTCCTTTTCTTTACGATTCTTGATTTGCTCTTTTTTATGGCGAGCGATAGTACTTAGAAAAGATTCCAGCTCCTGCTCTGTCATTATGATTTCACCCTCCGCAGGGCGTTGCGCCCAGACAGAACTGCCCAGACCCAGAGCTGCAACTGCAGAAAGCATCGTATATTTCAAATTGAATTTCATGATATTTGGTTTTAGGTCAAGAAGATGATTAGAATCTAAAGCGATAACCTACAGCCAGTTGATTGTATTTGAAAGCACCGCGCACGGTATAGTCAACAAAAGCACTACCTTGACCCATATGTTGAGCTGCTCCTACGATAAAATTGGGATTTACGCTCAAATCACCATCCATGAGATTCAAACCTACACCTACACCAGCGTAGGGAGCGAAATTTGGCAGACTGTTGATGCGGAAAGGTAAGATACCATTGGCGCTAACACCTAGGCCAAATTTATCTCCCAAAGCGATATAAGCCTCAGGAACAAACATGAAAGAGGTATTTACAAATGTTTGATAACTTCTCACGCCAAGATTAAAGCTGGATGCTTTTCCAAAGCCTAGTCCGGCAAAAACGGCCAAACTTTTATCCAGATTGAGCACTACTGCATCTGTCGCATTATTGGCATTTTTGTCATCATGCACTTCAACCACTACTTGTGATGTGCGGGGAGCATTAGTTACCATCAGTTCATCCATTTTAGATTGCTTTTGCTGCAATTTGTCGATGGTATTGCGTTGCTCATCCAGCTGTTGGTTGAGGCGTTTGATTTCGGCAATCAGTCTTTCGTTGGCAGGGTTAAGTTCAGTAGCTTCTGCATCTTGACCATAATTGTATTTACGACCTTCTCTGTAACCGGTGCGTGGACCATTTTGCAAGTGCATCAGCAAAAACTCCAGACGCTCAATGCGGCTTTCTACAGAAGTTTCGCTTTCTTCTTCCACACCTTTAATTACTCTGTCGATAAGGCTTTCCAATTCAGCAGGAGTCATCTTGATGTATTTTTCCGGCTGTTGTTGGTTAACGGTTTGCGGAGTGCTTTCGATAACTTTTTTCTCTTCGATTATTTCTGTAATGCGTTGTACATCATTGTTTTCATAGGCAGTTTTCAGCTCTTGCTCCAATGCGGCAATGCGGTTTTCGTATTCATAACGATCTCCGGCGAATCTATTGTAGAACGCCTGTTGAGCAGCATATTCGGTGTTGGCACGCTTGCCCATCTTAAGTCTCAGTCCTACATTATAGCTGGTATGACGACGTAATTGTTCCACATTGCGCAGGTCGCCAATGCTGGTTGCTTTTTCGTCAACAGTGTATAATAGATTGGCTGCACCGAATGCATCTACGTAGGTACCCAAAGGAACTTCCAAACCGACACCGGCTTTGGCATAGTAAGTAGAGCTGGCCTGAGCATAAATCGGTAACAAGTTGTTACCTAGATTCTTGCCTTTGTAATCGTCGCTCACATCGATATAACCCCCACCGATAGTGATGTAAGGCACGATGCCTCTAGGTACATTTAAACGACCTACGAAGTCCACTCCGTACATGGCCATTTTGTCGAAATTGAAAGAAGGGTTTTTGTCTTCAGTGGCATGGTAGTAATACCCTCTCAGGCCTACATAATCGGTAAAGTCAAGCCCCAACTGGCCACCTAAGAAATAAGCACTTCTAAAAGGAGACTTTTCATTGAAGTCAACATAGGCACCTACAGGAGCCAATGTAAGCTTCAAGCCAGACAAGCCACCGCTGAACCTTCTCAAGTAGGCGCGATCCATTGCTGTCAGTTCAGTGCTGCGTCGGCCACCCAAATAAAACTGCAAGCCGGCTGTTGCACTCCAGTTATACATTCTGTCGCGCTCTTGATTATTTATCCATTCGTCAAATTCGGAAGACTCTCCGGGATTGTAAAGCAGGCTACCCGGATTCATGTTATACACCAATCCACGACCTTCAAGGTTGAGGGTAACACGGTCGCCCATGTTAATTTTAAATCCAAGACCTCCGGTACCGTAAATGTTTTGGTTTTTATACACTTTGTCATTGGTCAGTGTACGCTCCAATGTTTGTACGCCGGTACCTAGAATGATGTAAGGCGATAGGCCACCTAATTGGATGTTAGACTTGAACTCGCCACCGATTCTAGTTACATTTACTTTTCTGTCCTGAAATTTGAAATCCTGATTGTTTAACAAATCACGGATGTCATCTTCGTACTGGCCAAAACGCTGATGTAGATTGGAAGAGCGTTCGTAAACTCCTCTTAACTCTATAAATTTTCCAAAACCAAATCCGGCCTGGAATCCATACATTAGCCCGTTTTCCACTGTGGACTTGCTGTCAAACCAATTATAACTTAGTGTAGGCGTAATAATCACACTTACATCTTCGACTTGTGCTTTCACCTGAGTTGCTGCAGCAGTAGCTAGGGAAAGAATTAATAGTTCCTTTCTCATAAGTATTAAATAATGATTGTATTAAACTTGACTACAAAGGTATTCATATAAAGACAGAAGTTTTCTTAACGAATTGCTATCGCAGAGAATTAATTATATGGTAAATGGTCGCTATGTAAAGGTGGGAGTTAGTTATTATGCATTGATTTATATTGAAATCTCAATTATGTAGGTATAATTACTAAAATAAAGCTAAACCATACTATCCGGAACATAAATCAATATCTTTGCTACTTTGCATAACCCCTAAATCAGATGATAAAAACAATTGCAACCTCAGTCTTAGCAACTTTTATAGCCGGAACCGCGTTTGCACAGGAACAATCTCTCTTAATAAAAGGCATAGTAAAAGACGATCAGGGGGAAACCCTGCCTTATGCTACGATTACCATTCATAATCCTACGGACTCTATTATGATTAGTGGCGTAGCTAGCCAGGAGGATGGCTCCTTCGAACTGGCGGTGCCCGCTGAGCAATATTTGTTGCAGATTAGCTTTTTTGGCATGGATTCTAAATGGATGAGGCTCAGTCAAAGTGCCGGTACTATTGAGTTAGGTACCGTAAAGCTGGAAACAGGAGGTGGCGACAGGCTCAATGATGTTGTGGTAGTAGGATACCGCGACCAAATGTCTTTGCATATTGATAAGCGCGTGTATAACGTAGGTTCTGACCTTTCGGCACAAGGCGGTAATGCAACCGATATGCTGCAGAATATTCCCTCGGTATCTGTAGACCCGGAGGGCAATGTGAGTTTGCGTGGAAGCCAGGCGGTGCGCATTTTGATTGATGGTAAAATATCAGGCTTTGCCTCCTCTGCAGATGCATTGCAGCAATTGCAATCGGATATGATTGAAAGGGTAGAAATTATTACTAATGCCTCGGCCCGTTATGAGGCTGAGGGTGAGGCCGGTATCATCAATATCATACTTAAAAAGAATGTAAAAAGAGGTTTTAATGGCACTGCCACAGTACGAGGTGGTTTTTATCCGGATGATGGCTTGGGTATTAATGCCAATTACAGAAAAAATAAGTTGAACCTATATGGCTCGGCGAATTACAATTATCGCCGTGTGGTAGGACGCAGTAGTACGCATCAGAGACTGGAAAATGCCGACACAGCATTTATCTATGAGCAAGGCTATAAGCATGTGCGCAAAAAGAATAGTGTGAGTGTGAATGCTGGGATGGACTATAGTATAGATACTAAAAATTCACTCAGTTTTAGTTTGGGATATCGGCAGGGTCTAGGGCGTAATGAATATGACCGCAGCTATGACAACTCTCGTATTAATGGGGATTTTGTAAGCCGAGACGAACGCTTTGAAGACCAGACGGAGAAAGAGAATATGATTGAGGCTACCCTAGGCTACAGCAGAAAGTTTAACAGAGAAGGGGCGGAATGGAAAACCTCTGCTCGCTGGATGCATGATAAGGATTTTGAAGATTCTGATTATGATGAGTATAGCAGCATTGCCCCAGACTACATTATTGAGCGCTCCAACGCCCATATCACGCAGCAGCTGGTATTGTTGCAGTCTGATTTTATATGGCCTATAAAAACTACAGCGCGATTAGAGGCTGGTGTAAGAGCGCAGGTTCGAGACTTTGACAATAAGTTTGGATACAGTCGTCTTGTGAATGAAGACTGGGTGGCAAACCCTCGTTACAATGACAGATTTAATTATGAAGAGCAGGTGTATGCCGCTTATCTGCAAGGGGGTAACACTTATGGTAAACTGGGCATGCAGATGGGGCTTAGGGCAGAATATAGTGAGGTCTATACCCGACAGTATAGCCAGGCGGGAGATAATAGCCGCTCATACCTGAATTTCTTTCCAAGCCTTTCTTTATCGTACCAGCAAAATAAGCAGCAAACTTATCAGCTGAGCTATAGCCGCCGTATCAGAAGGCCGGGCCAGTGGGATTTGATGCCTTTTATGAAATTTGGTGATAATCGTACCATGAGGGTAGGTAATCCGAATCTAGATCCGGAACTAACAGACTCTTACGAGGCAGGTATGCTCAACACCTGGGTCAAAGGTTCATTACTGAGC
>DATGQB010000093.1:0-11689 GCA_035304405.1 Edaphocola sp. | reverse complement strand
AAATCATATTTACGAAAAGAATTGATCGCCCAGTATTACAGAGCACTCCGCCTTAGCCAGCAATGCATGCAGGTAGGATAGCATCTGTGCCCATTTTATTCTCTATTAGACTGCTCTTAGCAAAAATAAACGGTGACAGCCCTGATGTGAAAATAACGATTCAGTACCATTCGGGAATATGCCCCATGTAAAACGCGTGAGGGACATGCACGAAAAGCCCACAGCAGCGCATCTAAACATACGCAGCCGGGCCGACAAACCGCTGCATATTTTAATGCCTGATAAATTGATGCCCCCGAGTGATGCGCTGCGAGGACTTGAAGAAAATGGCCCGACCCGCCGCCATCAAATCCGGCAGATTGGATTCCTTGCGGCAGCGAACGTATTATAGGGTCGAAGGTGGCGGCGGGGCACGCCCAAAATCAATAAATAGAATCCTTCAGGAGCAGGCATAAAAAATCCGAAGCAGAACCTGAGCCCTACTTCGGATAGACATGAGCGCATAAGCGCTATTCATTTTTGAGATAAAATAGTGTGTTGGTATTGCCCTCTCGGAAAATTTCCCTAGCTGCCTGTAACACATCTTCGCAGCTTACTTTTTCGTAATTGGCCATTTCCTGATTCATCATTGCAGCATCGCCAAGCAGCTCGTAGAAAGCCAAATTATTGGCTCTGGAAAGCAAGCCTACATCCTCAAAGGCCACCATAGCCTCCAGACGATGCACGGATTTTTGAAGTTCTGCCTCCGTTATTCCCGTCTCCATAAGCTCTGCAAAGCAGGCATCGACGGCAGCATTGGCAGCCTCGGGAGCCACCCCTTCTATCAGTTTGCCTTCCACCACTATAAGTCCGGGGTCTATGCTACCGGTATGATAACAACTAATATTGCTAAACAATTGCTGCTCTTTGACCAACTTTTGGTACAAACGCGCAGACTGACCACTACCCATCACCTCGGTAATAATATCGGCCGGATGATACTGAGCGCTCAAACGTCCTTCGATGTGCCAGGCCTTATACAGTGCATTGAGCGGCACGTCTGCACGCACTACCTGAGTGCGAGGCGCTTCCTGTCTGGGCTCCTGAGGCAGCTGACGATGATATTTCTGACCGGAAGGTATATCGCCAAACCACTTAGTAACCAGCGCCTTTACTTCTGCTACACTTAGTGGGCCTGCAATACAAAGTATGGCATTCTGAGGATTGTAATGCTTGTTGAAAAAAGCTTTTACATCTTCCAGACTGGCATGCTCGATATGAGCCAGCTCCTTACCTATGGTCATCCACTTATAGGGATGAGTGGTGTAGGCCAGGGCGCGTAAGTGTTTCCAGGCATCACCATAAGGCTTGTTGATATAATGCTCCTTAAACTCTTCGCATACCACCTTGCGCTGCACCTCAAGACTTTTCTCACTAAAAGCCAGAGACAGCATGCGGTCGCTCTCAAGCCATAAAGCCGTTTCTATGTTTTGTTTGGGAATTTGAATGTAGTAATTGGTAAAATCATTAGTGGTATAAGCATTGTTTTCACCACCGGCCATTTGCAACGGCTCATCATAGTCGGGGATGTGCAGGGAGCCGCCAAACATCAGATGCTCGAAAAGGTGAGCAAAGCCTGTTCGCTCCTCGTCTTCATCTCTGGCGCCTACATCATAAAGCACATTTACCGCCACCATTGGCGTAGTATTGTCTTCATGTACAATTACTCTTAGCCCATTATCTAAGCTAAAACGCTCAAAATCTATCATCTATCTATTTAATTATGAATTAATCTTCGTAAATTTTCTGCTCACTACCCTGCCCTGCGCATCGCGAAGGTACAGGATGTATAACCCGGCATCCAGCGGACCTACATCTATTTTTTTTCCAGACACTGCACCCTTTGCTGCCTCACGCCCCAGCATATCAATGATACTGTAGGAGGTAAACTGAAGCTCGGCACTGGCATCAATGTAAATACAGGTTTGAGCAGGATTGGGGTATAAGCCCAGCGCTTGCAAAGCAGGAGATTCCTGAGGCATGCCGGTGTTTAGTACCCTACCTACCACAGGGCGAATCATGAGCGCCCCACTTATGGTAGAACTTTCCCAATGATTACCTACTTTAAAATAGCGGTAATTGGCGCCTTGCTTATTCTTGTCCAGACCTATATACAATGAATCAGAGATACCGCCTGCCGGGAACATCAAAGCTACATAAAACTTACCCTCTGGAAGCACCACAGGCTGGTCGAAATGATAACGTGCCAATCCGTTAATTCGACTCTCGTAAGCCGGATACAGGTCACGCTGCTCATACACCAGCTCATCTACGCCATCTACTGCATCAATTTTTTTGTATACCTGCAGATAAAACATTTTGTAGTCTCCGGTGGGCACTTGCCTTGGGAAATAAATATCCACAGCACGCAGCGTATCGCTTACAATAAGCGCATACTCTTGCGCTACAAATGCCGGCATACCCGGATACGAAGTCATGAAGAATGCCCCTTCTGCGCTACCATCGTCATAGGCAAAATAATTGTCAAAGACCTGCGTGTGGCGGATAGTATCATTGCCCGTACTATAATCACCTGTGACCGGACTGGTAAGAAAGGCTTCCATTTCAATTTCCAGGGGTTCATCAGCTGCAGAGCTAATAAGGGCAGGATTATCCGGAATGTTAAACAAGACAGACTGCTCGTCGTTGTATAGCACAAAAGTATTCTGCGGAGGGGCAGTATATTCCTGGGCAGAATTTTTATTACGTACCCTTAGCCCTACCGTCAACTCTTGTGTTTGATACCAGGTATTGCGTAGTGTAGCACCAATATTTCCTGTAAACAAAGTAGCTCTATTGGCATTGAAATGGCGATAGGGCATGCTGGTATATTCACCCGTCAGACTACGCTGCATATCATTGATGCCCCAGTAGCTAAATGCTACATCATTCCACACACTATCCTGGATATTTCTTTGCGCATCCAGTTTTATATAATCTACATGCCAATGCGCATTTCCTACGTTAAAACTAGCTTTATTGACGATGCGGAACCGAAAATTCTCATGCAAGAAGAACGAATCTCTTACCGGAATCATGGCTGTATTAAAATGCGCCATGGACTTCCCTTCAGTAGCCCATACCTTCGTCCATGCGCCATTGCTTCGTTGGAAATACACCATAAGCGAATCGCCCACCGCAGGAGCATAGCCATTACCCTTGCCTTGATATACAAAACTTAAATAAATAGAATCGCCGGCTTGATAGCTCGCAAGATTAAAATAATGAGAGCTGAGACTATCTGCATAAACACTGGCATAGGCATCGGTACTATATGGACGCCCCTGTGCATCCAGCACATCAAAAGTAGCTACCCCCAGGCTGATATTGCGCTGCCCCAATGTTCTGTTGATGTACACCAAGGAGTCTGCCCAATGATTGGCATCGGGATAATAATCTGTACTGGTAAAATCTTCGAAGAAAGGAAGCGTAAGCTCTGTGCGGGCACGCAGTAAGCTCTGCGGCCTTGCATACTCAGCCAACAATGCATTTTCATTCAGTGCCACTTCATGCTCCTGAGCCCGAAGCTCCGCAGTCGCCAGGATGGCGGCCATAACAAAGCAAGATGTGCCAAAAATTCTTTTGCTGATCATGAACAGGCTTTAAATAAGCAAACGAAGTTAGTATAATTTAGCGTATTGAAAATGGCAAAAAGTATACTTGAAATGGCAAATTGAGAACATAGAGGCTAATGGAGCTTTTGAATTTTCGCATTAAAGTCCTGCTTATTGTAATAAATCATTTAATTTTGCTTCGTATTTTAACGTTAATATGAAAAAAGCATTTTTGATTTTGGTAGCAGGGGTGCTTGCTGCTGCAAGCCTTAGCTTACCGGCTTGTGTGAAGAAAGGCAATGATGTGCCTGAGGACCAGACAAGTTATGATCCCAATATCCCGGTGACACATACCATTGCAGAGCTATTGGCCATGCCTCAGGGCAGTCCCATCACTGAGGATGTAGTGGTTGCCGGTGTGGTTTCTATGGATGACCGTAGCGGAAACTATTATAAAAAATTCGTCATTCAAGACAACACCGGAGGTATAGAAATCAATCTGGACCAAAACAATATTTATAACGACTATCCAGTAGGCCGTAAAGTTTATCTTAAAGCTAAAGGACTCACCATATCCAACTACGGCGGTTTGCCACAAATCGGATATGGCGTGGATGAGCGCAACAGTATCGTAGCCATTCCATTCATTCAGGCCGATGACTTTATTATTAAAGCCAGCTATCCTCATCCTGTAGAGATAGATACTTTTGACTATTTAGAAGTAAGCAATCCTGACAATGTGCGTCATTTGCTCAACAAAGTAATCGCCATCAGAAATGTAGAATTTGCTCCGGGCAGCTATGGAGTGCCGTATGCCCAGGCTACAGCCACAACCAATCGTACCCTTGCAGGATGTGGAGGTGGTTCTAACATTGTGGTAAGAACCAGCAACTACGCACGTTTCCAGGCAGCCAAAACCCCTACCGGCTCAGGTGTGATCGTGGGTTTATACACCAGATTCAATGCAACCCCACAATTGATTATTCGTGACACCACCGATGTTCACTTTAACCCTCAGCGTTGTGATGGCTCTACACCGGTAGAACCAGACCCAATAAGCATCGCTGACTTGCGTAGTCGATATAATGATACTCCAGTGACCCTGGAAAACTTAAAAATTTACGGCACCGTAATTAGTGACCGCAGCGGAGGTAACATTCAGTCGCGCAACGTGATTGTACAGCAAGGGGATAGGGGTATTACAGTACGTTTTAATGGAGATCACGCTTTTAATCTTGGCGATTCCATCGAAGTGAACCTGAATGGAGCTACGCTAGAAGAGTTCAACGGACTGCTACAAGCCAACAATGCTAATGTAAGTAGCGCAACCAAAGTAGGTACCGGCACAGTAACTCCTAGAGTACTCACCATCGCCGACTTGCTTGCCAATTTTGAACAATTCGAATCTACTTTAGTAAGCATCGAAAATGTAAATATCCCAAGTGGCATGGTATTCAGTGGCAATATCCTTATCACTGACCCTACCGGAAGCATAGTGATGTACACCAGCGCGGGAGCTTCATTTGCCACCAATGTTATTCCAGCCGGCCTGAGTAGAATTACCGGTGTTATCGGCCAGTTTAACGAAACCAAACAAATTCAAATCAGAAAACTTAGCGATTTACAATAAAATCATAAATTGGATTAATGCTAAGTATATAACTCAAAAAGCTTGCGAAGCCATCGCAAGCTTTTTTTTATCTTTGCTGCGAAAAAATCTGCCTGCGACACAGCGTTCAGGCGCTAAAAAAGAGGACAAATGAAAATCGGAATAGTGTGTTACCCTACCTTTGGTGGTAGCGGCGTATTAGCAACCGAGCTCGGTATAGCGCTCGCAGATAAAGGTCATGAAGTGCACTTCATAACTTATAAGCAACCTGTAAGACTGGCCAACAGTTTCAGACCCAGCATGTATTTTCATGAGGTGTCTGTACCGGCTTATCCACTGTTTGACTTTCCACCATACGAGTCTGCGCTGATTAGCACCATGGTAAGCGTCGTAAAGAATTACAATCTGGATTTGCTGCACGTACATTATGCCATTCCGCATGCTTCCTCTGCTTATTTTGCACAGCAAATTCTCAAAGAGAGCGGTAAGCATATACCCTATATCACTACCCTGCATGGCACAGATATCACCCTAGTGGGAAAAGATAAAACCTATGCACCCATTGTTACCTTTTCTTTAGAACAATCTACAGCCATCACAGCAGTTTCCAACAATCTTAAATCAGAAACGCTGGCCAATTTTGGCATTCAAAGAGAAATTGATGTCATCTACAATTTTGTAGATGTGCAACGATTCCAGCGCAAAGACAGAGAGCATTTCAAAAAGATGATTGCGCCAAACGGCGAACGAATCATTGCTCATGTATCCAACTTCCGTAAGGTAAAGCGCGTGGATGATGTAGTGAAGATTTTTGAAAAAATAAGAAAGAAAATACCCGCCAAACTCATTATGATTGGTGATGGTCCTGAGCGTGCCGAAGCAGAAGATTTAATCAAAAAATTCTGCAATCTGCAAACAGACGTTCGTTTTCTGGGCAAGCAGGAGCAGGTAGAAGAGATTTTCAGCATTACAGATTTGTTTCTCCTGCCATCAGAATATGAGAGTTTTGGCTTGGCTGCGCTTGAGGCCATGGCGTGTAAAATACCAGTAGTATCGAGCAATGCCGGCGGCCTGCCCGAAATCAATATCAATGGTGAGACCGGTTACCTTTGCGATGTAGGAGATGTGGAGCAAATGGCTGCCAGAAGCATTGATATACTGCAAGATGATGCCACCCTGCAAAAATTCAAAAATCAGGCATATGAGCATGCGCATCTGTTCACTATCGATAAGATAGTGCCTCAGTATGAAGCACTTTACGAAAGAGTTGTCGCATCCTTCAAAACAAAAAATTAATGTCTCAAAAATATAGCCAGTTCAGCGCATTTTTGGCTTTGGTGAAAGCCTCTGTGCGCTCCATGCTCAAAAGCCCCTCAGCGGTAATTTTTAGTATAGCCTTTCCACTTGTATTCATTTTGGTATTTGGCTTCATAGGCGATCGCCAAATGAAGGTTGCCGTAGGAGTACCTACCCATTCGGTAGATAACCCTTTGGTATTCCCTCTATTCACAGACCCTTCTATTCAAGTGTATAACGATAGCCTGAGCACTCTGCAACGTATGTTTGAAGAAGGGCAGATTCAAGCCATTATCGACCTCAAAAGTGAAAGACAGCAACCCGAGCAGGTGACCATTACCGCCAGCACTCAAAACAAAAACCTGGCCCATCAGATTGGCACAATACTCAAGTCACAGGCTCTAAAGGCCAATCCGGAACTGGAGCAGGCTCTGGCTCAGAAGTTACAGATACACGACAATTTAATCCAAAGTAAAGAATTCAAGCTGATAGACTTTATCCTTCCCGGACAGCTTGGATTTTCCTTACTTGCGGCCAGTGTATTTGGTACTGCATTCACATTTTTCCACATGCGGCAGATGTTGGTGCTAAAAAGATTTTTTGCCACACCCATCCGCAAGAGCATTATTCTGCTGAGCGAAGGTACTGCCAGGCTCTTATTTCAGATGATCGGCGCCTTGCTCATCATCCTTATTGGTCGCTACTTCTTCGACTACACATTGATTCGCGGAGGTATCACTGTAGTCAATATGCTCATTGTCTCGGCTTTGGCGCTGTTAGTATTCATGAGTTTTGGTTTTATCATCAGCGGTATTGCCAAGAGCGATTCCATCATTCCACCTCTGGCCAATATTTTCACATTACCACAGTTTCTACTCGCCGGCACCTTCTTTTCGGTAGATGCCCTGCCCGGTTGGTTACAGATTCTGGCCAAACTTATGCCCCTCACCTACTTTAACAATGCCCTGCGTGCCATAGCCTTTGAGGGTGCCTCTATTTGGGATGTGCGCACCGAGTTGCTCATACTCATTCTTTGGGGAATTATAGGCTACGCTGCCGCAGCCAAACTTTTCAAATGGGAATAAACCTAAATTGCTAAGCAGAAAAACATATTCAAAAACAGTGTACGGTGCGTTTTGACACATGATACACTGTTTTTTTGTTTGGGCGTGCCCCGCCGCAGCCTCCTTACATTCCTCCAATCCAATATCGTAAATGATAGGACTTTACAGTGGCTTTTTGCAGAGGCTGCGGCGTGTCGGGCTATTCGCTACAAGGTGGTGGGCTCGCAGACTCCGCTTTGCTCCGTCTTCCTACCCCACCACCTTTCCGCTGCTATCCCTCACGCTCTTTGAGCCACCGAGCAATAGGAAGAGTCTTCCTTCTACTCCAGGAGTTTTGTCCAGTGTGCATAAATACCAAAGCCCTCCGATACCCTTTGGGCATGCAGAGGACTTTGATACTAAGGTTGTCTTACTTACTGTACTTGGTCGGCAGGAGGCAGTTTCCTTACTTTGTCGTAGCGGTAAATCACCACACCTATCATGGCCAGCAATCCGGAGGCACTCGCCGTGAGCAAATCATTGCTATAACTGAGCGATAAAAAAGCCACCATTGAATACATAAATATACAGGCACTCACATGTCTAATGCGCCAGCGCTTGCTGCTATAACCTTTCTGCTCCACTTTTTTACCTATAAAGTAAGTAGTGAGTATTAAAATTATTAAATCCATTCCTTCTATAATCCCTGTCTTAAATATACTGACTCATAAATACCGTAATACTCTCTTTCAAATGCGCCATTTGCTCGGCGTTCAAGCCGTGATGGCAAGCAACCAACATACCGCCGCGCATAGCCTTATCGGCTTCTGCATATCCTTGGGCTGCAGCTCTATGTGCCACGTTTTTGAATCCGGGCTGACGCAAAATGTTACCGGTAAAAATAGTACGGGTCTGAATATTTCTTTTTTCTAAGAAAATCTGCAAATCTCTTCTTATAAACGGCATATTCTCACGAACAGTTACCGGAAATGCCAGCCATCCGGTTCGTGAGTTTGGTAACTGATTCGGCAAAATGAAGAACTCTTCATATTGCTCAAAGAATTGTCTTAACTCGTTATAATGCTGCGTACGCTTGTTGATGTTATCATTCAATTTATCCACCTGAATCAAACCAAATGCCGAACCGAGCTCAGATGGTTCAATATTAAATCCAGGCTCTTCAAAAACAAATTTAGCATCGTATGGAATGCCATCAACTTCTACATTAAATCGGTTTTCGATAGCTTCCGACTCTACAAACAAAGAAGAGCTTCTGCCCCAGCTGCGCAATAAACGTGCACGGTCGTAATAGGCCTCTGTATTCACACAGAGCATACCACCATTACCGGCACAGTTTACAATATGAGAACCGTAAAAGCTTGTTGTACTCATATCGGTATATCTACCGCTGGATGCCCCATCAATTTCTGCGCCTAAGGTGTCCGCACTATCTTCCAGCACAAACAGATTGTACTTATCAGCTATCTCTCTTAGTACTTTCCAGTCTGGCAGGTTACCTATTAGGTTAGGAATCCAAAGTGCTTTGGTCTTAGGAGTAATCATTTCCTCCACCTTATTTACATCTATATTATAGGTGCCTTCTGCCACATCTACAAAAGAAGGTATCCATCCTTTTTTAACAAGAGGTGCTACGGTAGTAGAAAATGTAAGTACCGGAGTAATAATCTCGGCACCTGCATCAAAATTCAGCAACTCTGCTGCCAGATATAATGCAGAAGAACCCGAATTGACTCCTACACCATATTTTTTGGCATATAAAGAAGCCACACGCTCCTCGAGCGCACGCACATTCTTGCCCATCTGCGTGGAGGTTTTCAATACTTCTACAACCGCATCAATTTCTTCTTGACCATGAACTGTCTTCCCATAAGGAACATGAGGATACTGATTAGTACTCATAATGTAAAGTGGATTTTATTTATTTTACAAGACAACGAAGATACTATTCTGTTGGGAATATTACTGCCTATTTTAGCAAGATTTAACCCATCTCCGGAGGATAAGTGCCTGTCTGGACAGCCATAGCTGGGCAAGACCCCGAAAATGGCGTTTCAGGATTCGCTCAACAGCTCCTACCCCTAACTTTCTATATAAAAATAAGTCCTACTCAAAATCAAAAGCCGCGACATGCTAGCACTCTTTTCATATATTTGTGCTATGAACTTAAGCATACCAGAACGTATTCAAAATTATATTGGCGGTCAGTTTCTAGACCCTGTAAGCGGTCAGTATATCGATAATATCAATCCTGCTACGGGAGCGGTATATAGTTACACTCCCAATAGTAGCCAAGAAGATATAGAGCTGGCGGTAGCCGCTGCAGCAAAAGCCTTGCCTGCCTGGAAAAATGCCAAACCTGAGCAGCGCTTTTTGGTGTTAAACAAAATGGCCGAGATTATAGAAGCCAATCTGGACACCCTTGCGCTTGCAGAGACCAACGACAATGGCAAACCCCTCAAGCTCAGCACCCGGGTAGATATACCAAGGGCTGCCGAAAACCTCCGTTTCTTTGCTACAGCTGCGCTGCACTTTGCATCAGAGAGTCATGATATGCCGGGCACAGCTATCAATTATACGCTACGCCAGCCGGTTGGTATTGTGGGATGTATCTCACCTTGGAATCTACCGCTGTATTTGTTTACATGGAAAATAGCACCGGCACTGGCTGTGGGCAACTGTGTGATAGCCAAGCCTTCTGAGGTAACGCCAATGACGGGCTATCTGCTGGCCAAAATCGCTGATGCAGCCGGCCTGCCGGCCGGTGTGCTTAACATATTGCATGGAGACGGCCTCAGCTGTGGAGCAGCTATAGTGGAGCATCCACAAATCAAAGCTATTTCGTTTACCGGTAGCACCCGTGCAGGTAAAGACATAGCAGTTAAATGTGCATCGGTGCTTAAGAAAAGTTCGCTTGAACTTGGCGGCAAAAACCCTGCTATTATTTTTGAAGATTGCGATTGGGACCTTATGATGAAAACCGTCTTGCAATCATCATTTGCCAATCAGGGGCAAATTTGTCTCTGCGGTTCCAGGATTCTGGTACAGGAAAGCATTTACGAACGTTTTAAAACAGAACTCATAGCAGCTGCACAGCGCATGAAAGTGGGCGACCCTTTAGCACCCGATACTCATCAAGGTGCTGTAGTGAGTAAAATGCATTATGAAAAAGTATTGGCCTGCATCGAAAGGGCCAAAGCAGAAGGTGGCCAGATACTACTGGGCGGTGCCGCCCTGCAACCAGAAGGACGCTGCGCCAATGGCTATTTTATCCAGCCTACCATCATTGAAGGCCTCGGCCCACACTGCCAAACCAATATGGAAGAAATATTTGGACCGGTAGTAACATTGCAAGCCTTTAAGGATGAGGAAGAAGCGCTTCAGCTTGCTAACATTTCTGATTATGGCTTATCCGCTACTATCTGGACACAGGATTTGAGTCGTGCTCATCGCATGAGTGCCGCTGTGCACAGTGGTATTATTTGGGTGAACTGTTGGTTGCTTCGCGACCTGCGTACACCTTTCGGCGGCTTCAAAAATTCAGGTATGGGGCGCGAAGGTGGCTGGGAAGCCTTGCGTTTCTTCACCGAAGCAAAAAATGTATGCATTAGTTATCACAATTAACTAATAGAACTATTGGTCGAAACGTAAAATGAGCGCCTGCCCTCACCGGCAGGCGCTCATTTGTAATGGTGCTATAAACCCAGATTACGCATTAGGCTCTTTATATAAAATTATTCTTGCTTCTAATCCACTTCAATAGCTCAAAAACCATAATTTATTATGCTTTTTTCACTATTTTGTGGATTATTTGCCATGATAATTTTCTTTTAAATTCCTAATGCGTAATCTGGGATAAACAGAACCTTCCGCTCACTTTCGTAAATGGCCGCAACTATAGTAACAATTATACCCCAATATACCAATCTTGTAGCACCTCCTAGCTATGAGCCCGCAATAACAAGCCTACAGCAGTCCGCTCTAAAATATGTAGCACGGCATATGACATACGCCCACCCCCTAGCGGCCTTCCACTACGCAACCGCTGTTGTGGCGCTACCCAATAAAAAAAGGCCGAATCAAAGAATTGAAACAGCCCCATAGAAGAGTATATATGAAAAAATCTTTTT
>DATGQB010000092.1:0-12226 GCA_035304405.1 Edaphocola sp. | reverse complement strand
TCTTTATATAAAATTATTCTTGCTTCTAATCCACTTCAATAGCTCAAAAACCATAATTCATTATGCTTTTTTCACTATTTTGTGGATTATTTGCCATAATAATTTTCTTTTAAATTCCTAATGCGTAATCTGGGATAAAATTATGGAATCCGGAATTGCCCCCAATAACTATCGACCAAAGAGTCGCTCGAAATCTATATTTTTGCATACATTTTATTAATCGAAAAAAATTACCACCAAATAAATTACATGGAACTCAGTAAGAATTACCAGCCATCTGCCCACGAAGCAAAATGGTATGAGCATTGGAAAGAAAAAGGCTATTTTAATTCAACACCCGACGAAAGACCTGCATATACAATTGTAATGCCGCCGCCAAATGTTACCGGCGTGCTGCACATGGGGCATGCCCTCAACAATACGGTTCAAGACATCCTCATCAGAAGAGCCAAAGCGCAAGGATATAACACCTGCTGGGTACCGGGTACTGACCATGCCTCTATCGCTACTGAAGCCAAGGTGGTACAGATGCTTAAAGAAAAAGGCATCAACAAAAACGACCTCAGCCGCGAAGAGTTTTTAAAATATGCCTGGGAATGGAAAGAGCAATATGGTGGCATCATCCTCCAGCAACTTAAAAAACTAGGCTGTGGCCTCGACTGGAATCGGGTACACTTCACCATGGACAAAGACTACTATGACACAGTGCTAAAGGTGTTTGTGGACTTATACAATTCCGGCAAAATATACCGCGGGGTAAAAATGATTAACTGGGATCCTCAGGCGCTTACAGCACTTAGTGACGAGGAAGTTATCTTTAAAGAAAGCAATTCTAAACTGGCTTATATCAAATATGCCATCAAAGATTCTGACGAGTATATCACTATCGCTACGGTGCGTCCGGAAACAATTATGGGCGATACTGCCATCTGTGTGCACCCTGAAGACCCAAGATATGCTCACCTCAGAGGAGCAAAAGCCATAGTGCCGCTCATCAATCGCGAAATCCCTATCATCTTTGATGATTATATCGATATGGAATTTGGCACGGGAGCGCTGAAGGTTACTCCGGCACACGACCTTAACGACTATAATCTGGGACAAAAACACCGCCTCGAAATCATTGACACGCTCAATGACAATGGTACCCTAAATGAAAAGGCAATCATACACGTAGGTCTGGACCGTTTCGCAGCTCGCAAGGCCGTACTAGCCGATCTCGAAGCCGCCGGCCATCTAGTAAAAGTAGAAGATTATAAGAATCAAGTGGGTGTTTCTGAGCGCACGGGTGCTGTAGTAGAGCCTCGCCTATCCATGCAATGGTGGTGCAATATGGAAGAGATGGCACCGCCTGCCTTGCGCGCCGTTATGGAAGATGAAATCAAGTTTTATCCGGCCAAGTTTAAAAATTTATACCGCCACTGGATGAGTAATATCAAAGACTGGTGTATCTCTCGCCAGCTTTGGTGGGGACAAAGAATACCGGCTTGGTATGATAAGGAAGGCAACATTTATGTAGCGGAAAATGCAGATAAAGCACTGGAGCAATATTTGGCCAAAAATCCGAAAGGCTCAGCCTCCGACCTTAGCCAGGATGAAGATGTTTTGGACACCTGGTTTAGCTCATGGCTATGGCCTATGCAGGTATTCCAATGGAACAAAGAAGGCAAAAACGATGAGCTGAGCTATTATTATCCCACCAATACATTGGTAACAGCTCCGGATATTATCTTTTTCTGGGTAGCGCGTATGATAATGTCGGGCTACCAGTATATGGGTGAAATGCCGTTCAAACAGGTTTATTTCACCGGCCTCATCCGCGATAAGCAAGGACGTAAAATGTCTAAACAGTTGGGTAACTCCCCGGATTTGCTCAAACTTATCGAAGACCATGGCGCAGATGCGGTACGCTTTAGTGTTATGATTTCCTCTCCTGCCGGTAATGACATCCTGTATGATGAGGCATTTTTGGAGCAGGCCCGCAACTTTATGAATAAGATGTGGAATGCCCTTAAGCTCATAAAAATCTGGGAGGGAAATAAAACCGATGCTCCTGCCGAAGCTAATCAATTTGCCAGCCGCTGGATTAAAGAACGCATCAAAGAAGTGAGTAACGAAGTAGAACAGCTCTTTAAGGAATTTAAACTCAGCGAGGCACTCAAAACATTGTATTCTTTGATTTGGGATGACTACTGCTCTTGGTATCTGGAATGGATAAAGCCGGCTTATGGGCAGGCTATTTCCAGCACAGTATTGGAAGAGGCTATCACTATTTTCGAAGAACTGTTGCAATTGTTGCATCCTTTCATGCCGTTCGTTACGGAAGAAATTTATCAGTTGCTGCGCCAGCAGTCAGAGGATTTGATGCCCAAACAGCTGCCGGTTTATACACATGCCGACAAGCAGACACTGGAGCAAGGCCAATTGCTAAAAGCATTGATTACCGGCATAAGAGATGGACGTAATAAGCATCAGCTTAAACCGAAGGATACTGTAGAACTCCTTATTGAAAGTAGCACCCCTGAAGTTTATGCCGAAATTGGAAATATTTTACAGCGCCAAGTAAACGCTACCGCGCTTAACCTGTCTAACCATTCTGATGAAAAAGGTTTCGCGCTGGTGGTTCAAAAAGAGAAAGTTTTCGTGGCCTGTGCAATAGAGGTAGATACCCAAACGCAAAAAGCCAAACTGGAAGAAGAACTCGCTTACCTGAAAGGCTTCCTGGCAAGTGTTGATAAAAAACTCGGCAATGAGCGCTTTGTGCAAAATGCTAAACCGGAAATCGTGGCAGTAGAGCGCAAGAAAAAAGCAGATGCAGAGGAGAAAATCAAAGCAATAGAAGAAAGCCTGGCAGCATTATCCTAAAAAAATTTAGGAATATTTAATCAGGAAAAGTAGTGGCGAACCTTGTGGTTTTGTATATTTGATAAGACGTAAACTTAGGTATCACATGAAACACAAACTGAAAAAGGCAGGCATGCTCTGTCTGGCACTGGCAGCCGGAGTGTGGATGCTCGCTGCACAAGATGCGGGCCCCAACCAATATATGGGCGAAACTTTCTTGTCAGACAAAGTAACGCGCTCCGGAAACATTTCTGTCGCTGATTTCTTAAAGCTCATGCAGGATACGCTCTGGGTGAAAGACAAACGTGATGGCAAACTGATACCGGTGGGTAGTTTTGTGTTTAGCTATGCCGAACGCAATTTATACGAAGACGAAACGGGCAAACCATTTATAATGACCGACTTGATGTATGCCAATTGCAAATCTTCGCTGGACAGTGGAACCTTTGTGGATATGCGCTACAGAGCCAAGCCCGGCGATACGGCCTTTATCGAAGAGGTTAGATTTCTAAACAGGGCTCAGAAAGATAAGATTTCTGTCTTTTCAAGCCCTATCAAACTGGTATTGACGAAATGATGAAGAAAATTTTAGTGCTTTTCCTTTTATTGAGCGCTCTGGCCATCAAAAGTCAGGCACAAGCAAATGCCAAGGATGTAGTCAAATGGAAGGTGAGTGTACAAGCTCTTTCCGAAAATACGTATCAGCTGATTGCCGAAGCAAAAATGCAAGACGGCTTCCATATCTGGGCACTGGATGCCGGTGGTGATGGCTCTCTTATCAATACAGAGTTGCTTATCCATAATCCTCAAAAAATAGAATGGAAAGACAACTGGACCAGCAATGTCGCACCCAAAACAGAAAAGTATGACTATATAGATGGGGCTGTACATTATTATGAACGGGGAGTACGCTTTACCAGAACCTTTACTACAACCCAAAAACAAGTGCTCCAAGGAAGCATCAGATATCAAACCTGCAACGAAGCCATGTGCTTCCCTCCACAGGATTATGCATTTGAAATCTCTGTACCCTAATTAATTTGTAAAACGATTCCTAATAAAAAAAGACGACCCCACAGTGCAGTGGTCGTCTTTTTTTATTAAACTATCCCTGCCCCTCCGTTTCGCAGCAAAAGCGGTAGCAACAAGTTGAGATGCTAGCCAAGCTTTCAAAATAAGCGCCATTGAGGTAAAATACTGCACTGGTTCAATGATTATCCAATAACCATTGAACCAGTGCCTCCTCTCTAACGGAGGGCTAATCTCCCTTCAATAAAAGCCGGTATCCGGGAACCAATTGAAAATCCCTAGGACAATTTCCCTCAAAAACCCCCAACAAGCTTTACTAATAGCAGCAGTAATCAACGCTCGCCTTCAAATGACCAAGTGATGGGCAACTGCCAGCCCACATAAAATGCTGTTGACCTCACCTGCTTCAACCCCAATAGATTAGCTACATTATCCACTCCAAGATATACACCATAAATGTTCAAACCCAGTCCCGGCTTAAAGTTTTGCGTACCAAAATTATACACGAGCGGCAGCCCTACATATACATTGGGGCGCTCATAGGCCAGCACCACCGCAGCCTGATGCCAGGCAGTATTACCAAAACTACTGCCGGAAGGCACAAAGCCATAAAAATAATGTCCTTGCAGCGAAAAATGCTGATGTAAATAGTAGGTGGCATTGAAGCTCAGTGATGCAGGCAAGCGAAACGCTTGCTTTCCCGAACCATTAGTATAACTCGTTTGCAACCCGGCTTCAGACAAAAAATTTCTCAACTGTTCCACATCCTCATACCCTACAGTTACCGAATCCAGATTGATACTTGCCTCACGCCCCTGAGCGCTAAGATTTGTGGTCTTACGATAATAAATACGTCCTATATCTCTCAACGCCAGTCCCAACCGCCAGGTACCGGCTCGTCCCTCCGCTTCGGATTCCTGCTCATAACTGATGCCCATATCCAGGCCCCATCCGGCAGCACCCTTAAAAGGATTGGCTATATGCGCACTAAGATTATTAAAGAGCCCATCAAACCGGGCACTAGAGGCTGCATTCATACTAAAATGATGTAGCTGCATCTCGCCTTTTTCCTGAGCGCTAAGCGGCGGCTCTATAGTAGCATTGAGCTGACTGATATTAGCTCCCATAAAACCCATACCCGCCACATACTTGGGGCTGAAGCCAATATTCAATCTTGCCTTATCTGAAGTATAAACAGTACGGGCATAGGTAAAGGCAAGCTCCTTCCAGGCATTGCCTACAAATCGCATATCCGAGACATCTACATCGGAGCGTTGCCCGGGGGAGGACAGCAAAAAGCGCAAAACTTTGGCATTGTAGTCGGTAATACTCACCATTGTCCGCAGTCGGTACTGAAAGGCCAGGTGATGCTGCTCCTTATAAAGCATATGGGCACTTATCAGGGGTGCATCGAGCATAGAGTGTACATCAAACTCATCGCCGCTATTCTTTTCCAACATCCTATCCAGAGCCGCCAGGCTGATATCATCCTCCTTTAGCAATTGTCGTATGCCCCCTTTTTTAATAGCACCATAGCTCTGATCTAGCCCCGCTTGCAGACCCAGAATGTCTATGCCAAAAGGCTTCTGTGCGTACACAATATTGGATGGGTTGAGCAGCGCAGCCTTAGTTGGCAAAGTCCCAGCATCCGCCACACCCAAAAATGACTGCGCAGAAGCAGTAGCCGATATGCCCAAAAGAATAAAAATCAATACTCGTAGCTTGTTGCTATGCATCATTGGCCCATTTTTATGTCCCTATCGTACAAATGTACTCACAAGAATTTAAAACAGCATGCTTTACTAACATAGATTTTGGGAGAGTGGCCTGCGAGGGGCTGTTTAGAAATGATGGAGGCTGGACGCGAGTGCCGCTCAAACATCTCGCACCCGATGCGCCTGTAGAGCCCTCTAATATACTGTTGGCTAGTAGGCGACTGTAAATTGTCAAATTGCATTATATCAGACTGAGCCAATCATTTACCGTGTTTCAAAGCAAATCCATCCCCTTTTTTTGCTATAGCTTAACACAGCCTTAACTACATTAAGTTAATAAGTTCAAAAAAAGCTGCTATTATAACAATCCTATTAAAATTTAGCTAAATTTGCCCAAACAATTTTAACTAAAAAATGAGCGTAAAAGCGAGAATTCTTTTAGTAGAAGATGATGCCTCCCTTGGATTTGTAGTTAAAGATAGCCTTGAAGAACAGGGATACGAGGTACTATTATGTTCGGATGGTGACTCTGGATGGAATCAATTTCGTCGTCACAATATAGATATATGTCTACTGGATGTAATGCTGCCCAAAATAGATGGCATGACGCTGGCCACCCGCATACGCCAAATGAACAGCAAGATACCCATCCTTTTTCTAACTGCACGCAATCTGGATGAAGACAAGATTGCTGGTTTTAGAGCTGGTGGTGATGACTATATTGTCAAACCATTCAATATGGAAGAGTTAATGCTGAGACTGGAAGTATTCCTGAAGCGCACTAAGGACGATAATACGAAATATGAGATAATCAACTTTAGCGAGAACAGTTATTTCGATTATAAAAATCTCTTGTTGGTTAATCAAGGCAAGCACGTACAGCTCACACAAAAAGAATCTGACCTTATCAAATACTTGCTGCAAAATGCCAATATGCTCTTGAAGCGGGAGGATATTCTGATAAATGTATGGGGTAAGGACGATTACTTCTTGGGCAGAAGTATGGATGTATTTATGACCAAGATAAGAAAATACATCAAGGGTATCGAGCAACTGGAACTTCAGACAGTTCATGGAGTAGGATTCAAGTTTGTTTTAAGAAGTTGATATTGCTGTTGCCGCAAAAACAGTTATCTTTGTCCTCCTTTTTACAAACATCCTGATTATGAGCAGTTGGTTTAAACGAATATCGAAGAGTATTTCTACTGATACCAAAGAGAAAAAAGAAGTACCGGACGGATTATGGCATAAATGTAGTTCTTGTAAAGAAACGTACACAACCGATACATTAGCGGCCAACCTTTATGTATGCCCAAAATGTAACTTTCATAATAGAATCAACTATAAGGAATACTTCCATATTATCTTTGATGGCGGTCAGTACGAAGAACTGTTTGAAAATATTGCTCCTAAAGATCACCTTGAATTTGTAGATGTAAAGCCATATAAGGCGAGATTAGCAGCGGCTCAGCAACAAACCGGGCTGAAAGATGCTATGACCGTGGGCGTAGGTAAAGTACATGACCACACCTTGGTAATTGCCTGTATGAATTTCAATTTTATTGGTGGTTCTATGGGATCCGTGGTGGGCGAAAAAATATCCAGAGCTATTGATTATGCTATTGCTAATAAATGCCCGCTGATGATTATCAGTAAATCAGGTGGTGCCCGCATGATGGAGTCTGCATTTTCACTCATGCAGATGGCAAAGACTTCCGCCAAACTCAATCAGCTCGCTGAGGCTAAGCTGCCTTACATATCCCTACTCACCGACCCCACAACCGGTGGTGTTACAGCATCTTTTGCTATGTTGGGAGATATTAATATTGCAGAACCCAAAGCATTGATTGGATTTGCCGGCCCAAGGATTATTAAAGAAACAATTCGCAAAGACCTTCCGGAAGGTTTCCAACGTTCTGAATTCTTGTTGGAGCACGGTTTCCTTGATTTCATCGTTGATAGGAAAGAACTGAAACAGAAACTTGCAGATGTAATGCAGTGGTTTGCAAAATAAAAATTGAAAATTAATTCATAAGCAATAGGTCGGTGATGGTAATACCACACCGACCTATTTGCTTTTCTTCAGCCCAGGTATTGAGCACAAATAATTCTGTATTACCCTTGCCCTTGAGCTTTATCACTTTCTTTCATTAAGGCTTCGTCCGCTTTACGTTTAAAACTGCGTGCAAACTCTTTAAACTCGGCTGCCAGTGCTTCATTTCTGGTGGCTCTGTTAAAGGTATCGGCCATAGTCATCATGGTTTGAAAAAAGAAATCATTCATCTCATCCACCATCATTTTTTTGGTCCACAAATCTATGCGCATGGCGGTTTTTTCCTGCCCGTCCCACAGCGCCAGCATAAACGCTTTTGCCGGACTAGCTTCATCATTTCCCGACCCGGAAGCATGCCAATTAATCTGCTCAGGCATCTTTTCCGCATCTAATGCTACTTCGATATTTATGTTGTGCTTTGTCATATTCATTTTTCTTACTGCAAAGATGTCCCAAATTTCTGACATTCTGCTACTGCAGGTGAATAGAAGTATTAAAGTATTAACTACAACAGCTTAAGCTGCTCTGCATCAACCCATCCCCTGAATCCGCTATGCGTTTGCACCTCCACCAGTGTGCCCTTTTGCGCTTTACCCTTCCTTTGCAGAATAGTACCCTCAGGCATGTTCCATTTCACCTTGGTTTTATTGGCGTCTTCGTAAATAAATGTATTGTCATGCAGTACCACCGCATCTGCATTAATGGTTTTGCCAAAATACGCAAATAGTGCCAGGCTTAATGATAAGGTACCCAGCACAGCAGCAATACACATGGCCTTCGTTAAACCTGACTTCTGTCGGCCTTGATTCGCCAAATATAGCATGACTACAAGCACTGCCATAGCCAAAGCCAGCCACGGCCATATCTGCCCAGGCATCCCTGTAAATATTGGCGTGCTAAAACTACCATTAAGAATTTTTGAGGGGTCTGCATTTGGGTCTATCGCCGTCAATACCAATTTAAAATTGTTCTTAGCCTGAGGGTGATTTGGATGTAATTGGAGTGCTCTAAGATAGGCAGCCAGTGCATCCCCTACATTACCCATCTGAACATAGGCATTGCCCAAATTATAATATATATCTGCAGATATTTCTCCTCGCTGCAATAAGGATTCGTAGAGCCGGCCAGCGGCAGCGTAATCACCAGTGGTGTATGCACTATTGGCCTGCGCCCATAAGTCTGCCTTGTCTTCAGCGCGACTCATAACTGCACCCGTCAGCAATAAACTCAGTATGTAAAAAATAACAATCTTAGGCATGTCAAGAGTAATATTGTTCCATTTTTTGCAGTATTGCTCCCACCTTCTGCTCGTGCATGGCTATATCTACAGAGCCTATAGGCGCATATACCACTATTTCCAAGGCCTCAAGCTCGGATATAGCTTCAGCTACAAGGTCTGCGGGCATTCCTTGCGCTGTCAGCGTCTGCTGTATATTTTCTTTAGTGGCCGTAAGCTCGTTGAGATTGCAATGTATACAAAGATAACGCCACAATTCCTTAGCAAGCACCGAACTCGCCTCATCTGGCGATAAACCTTGTAGATTAAATCTACGCAAATGCTGCACAACGGATTCTTGTTCGGCTGCACGTCCAGGCTTTCCGGGACCTTTGGTTTGACGCAGCGCTTTCACGCTCACAAAAAGCAGTGCAGGCAGCAACCAGGCAGCCCAATAATACCATTTACCCAGAGCAGACTCCCATTTCTTCTGCGGCACCGGCATTGTTGTAATGATATCCATCATTGTAGCATCTGCTGCTGAGGCATTTGATTTGGCGAGCACTTTACCTTTTGCTACGTATATATTGATTGGCTGAGTCTTTATCAGCTGGTACTTATGTACACTATTGTCATAATAAACAAAATCCAGGGATGGGATAGTATAGTTACCTTCCTCTTCTGCCGAAATATTGTAGGTAAAAGTACGCGACCCGGACAGCATGGGTACTATTTCTGTAATCTCATCTTCCGTCTCAGGAGGAACCGAATACAGTCCCTCGGGCAATTTCAACTCCGGAGCGGTTATCAGCCCCAAATTTCCATTACCATGAACTGCCACTTTGAGCTGTATGATATCATTGGTGGTGAAATTGCTTTTTTCCACACTGGCAGAAACCCCAAACCTACCTACGCCACCGCTAAAACTGGCATCACCATCATATGCAGGCAAAGGTTTTACTGTTATCGGCACCGGCTTACTTTCAAGTGTTTTGTTCACCCGCACTTCTCTCATCGCGCCCCACATGTTAGGCTCCATTACCAAAACCCACCCGCTTGCACTTAGTGGGTCTATTTGCAAATTGCCGGTTTGTTGGGGGAATAAGGCTGTTCTACGTAGAATGAATACGTTATACCTCCGACCATTATAATTTTCCTGGTGGGGCTCCATATTGTCTGGCAGCTCTTCATCAAATGCCCAAAATCCTTTGAGCTGAGGTCCGGAAATCGGGCGCATAGACATCTTTAGAACTGTGTAAAGTTTATAGGTAACATTAACCTGCTCTCCTACATAGGGATTGGTTTTGTCTACCTCTGCAACAATAAACACGTTGTTGTCGATATTATCAGCTCCCAAACTATTCGAAGTATTGGCACCCGGGTCAGGAGCCGGCGCTGGATGCGAACCACTACCCTGGAGGACCTTCAAGGTTTCGGTATTAGATTGAAGTTGAGCCCCATTACTCATAATCAAGGTAAAGGGCTTAAATGTATAGGTACCCGGCTGGCGCGCACTTAACTGATACCGGATGCTGGCCACTTTTGACTCGCTACGTGAGCCCCCTACAATGGAGCCGACATAAGACTCAAATTCTATAGGGCCGGACACCACTTCAAATGCTCTGAAAATAGATTCATCTATTATATAACTCTTAAATGAGCCCTCCATCTTGAACTCTATCATAAATGGCTGACCCACTTCTACCACCTTACTACTAATAGTCAAGGTGGCGCTTCCCTTTTGTGCAAATATCTGTGATGATGTTAGCAGCAATAAAAGTAAGATAGAAAAAAGTGTGCCGAGAAAACCCTTCATTGCAAATGTTTGTAGAAAATTTTGGGCTAGCAAATCTATTGTAAATAAATAAAGATACTACATAAAATTGGGTTAAAAACTTAGACAATAAATTGTAATATTACAGCCAAATACCTCAACCATTTACGCATGTTATCCACAAGAAACTTCTTTATCTCGCTCATATTTCTGCTGCTCACTACATGGAGTGCAGGTACTGCAGCCCATGCGCAATCAGCCTATGCCAGAAAGATGGTAGACACCTTGTCCAGCCCTTCCTTCTGGGGTAGAGGTTATACCAAAGATGGGATGCTTAAAGCTGCCCATTTTATAGCAGAAGAGATGAAAGCGATGGGACTGCAGCCCCTCGAAGCTCAGGGCTACCTACAGCCCTTCCCTATGAGCATCAACACCTTTCCGGGAAATATGCAGCTGAGCATAAACGGCCATAGCCTTCAAGCCGGACGCGATTTCTTGGTAGGACCCAGAAGCAAGGGAGTGAAAGGAAATTTCAGAATGGACATTACCGTTGAGGCCGGAGTGTTTATTAACCGTGAGCAAAAAGTAATGCTAGTGGTAGAGCCAAAATTGGTATGGACGCCCAGCCAGGAGGTGGAAGACTTTACGCAAATAATGGTCAAGGACAGTTTGGGCACTCAACCTATCAATATAAGTGTTGATATAGAACAACAATTCTTAGCATCTTTTACTGCCAATAATGTAATAGGCATGCTTAGGGGCAAAGAGCAGCCAGATAGTTTTATTGTTATTACGGCTCACTACGACCATTTGGGAGGTATGGGCAGAGATGTTTACTTCCCGGGTGCCAATGACAATGCTTCGGGTGTAGCGCTCATGCTACAGTTAGCCCGGCATTTTACCCATAAGCCTGCGAAATACTCCATAATTTTCATTGCCTTTGCGGCAGAAGAAGCTGGTCTATTAGGCTCAAAGCACTTTGCAGCCCATCCAAGCATTCCACTAAACAAAATTAAATTTCTGCTCAACTTAGACTTAATGGGCAATGGAGAAGAAGGCATCACTGTAGTAAATGCACCGGCTCACCCTCAGGCTTTCGACCAACTGGTGCAATGGAATAAGCAGCATAAAGCATTTTCAGAAATACAGTCTAGAAACAATGCGGCCAACAGTGACCACTATCCATTTACAGAGAAGGGTGTACCTGCATTTTTTATCTATACGAAAGGAGGCAGCCAAGCCTACCATGACATATTCGACCGTGCGGAACAGCTGCCATTGTTACGCTTCAATGAACTAGAAAGCATGCTGAAAGCATTTATCAATGGAATATAGCGTAGCATTAATTGCAGTGAAACTAGTGTAATGTGACCATGAAATATTGGCCAAGGTCTTCGCAGCGCTCCTCTGTGCAGAAAGGGACGGCAGTAGCGATATTAATGCCCTAGCCCACTCGACAACTCTTTGCGAATGCGACTCAAGGAAGTATCTGTTACACCGAGATAAGAAGCAATGTATTTCAGTGGAGCCAGCTGCAGGACCTCTGGACGCCGCTCCAGCAGCTGCATATATCGCTTCGCAGCCGGCAGGGTAAT
>DATGQB010000091.1:0-3126 GCA_035304405.1 Edaphocola sp. | reverse complement strand
TCAGTTTGGAAGGTATCACTTCTGCTATTTCGAGCTGATATTTGTGTTTATCAATTCCATCAAAAAGGCGAATGCCGCTACCCAAAAATACTGGTGCGATATGAATAAAAAACTCATCAATTAGCCCTGCATTCAGAAACTGCTGAATGGTATGGGCGCCTCCTTGTATTCTAATGTCTTTGCCATTAGCGGACTTTCTGGCTTTAGCCAAAGCACTTTCTATTCCATCATTGATAAAATAAAAAGTCGTAGAGCCTTCCTGCACCCAAGGCTCGCGTACTTCGTGTGTCAAGACATATACATCTGCTTTGTACAAATCATTGGGCCAACTCACCAATCCTTCTTCAAACATTCTTTTACCCATTATAAAAGAGCCGGTCCTGTCAATTGTCTCCCGAATGTACTGGCCATCCTCACTATCTTCTTTGCCCACTCTCAATACCAAGATATTCCCAAAAGACCCTTTGCTGGAGCATCCAAGTATGTATCTGGCCCGAAACGCCGCCCATCGGATTGTGTGGACCTCTGTATTCGCCTGCGAAGAAGCCGTCTAATGAAATGCCACAATCAAAAATAACCTTGCTCATAGATTGTAAATTTTTAATCTAAAATAAAACAAAGGCGAAGAAATTTGTTTGTCATGTGGCAAGAAATGCTGTCCTTATCGGGAATTTTTTCAAGTTCTACTCTTTTCTCTAAGGCTTTTTGCTTTAAAAGGCATTGTAGTGCGTCAATCATAAAAGCATGTGCTTTTGAGGGCGCTGCATGTTCAGCGCATCATTCATCTTGTAGCATTGAAGGCCTAAGCACATTTTAATTATTGGTATGATTTATGGTTTGGGCTATTTTTTCTACGTTTAAGCTTCTTGCACTAGCGTCAAATATTTCTTTATACACCCCATTTTGTTTGTAAATTTCTTCCGGCACACCGGCTTCTGTAACCCTTCCGTCTTTGAGTGCATAGATATAATCAGCGTCAATAATTTGAGAAAGCGAATGGGAGATAATCACCACCGTGCGGTCTTTCTTAATGGCATCTATACTGTTTTTGATTTGTTCGGTAGCGATAGCATCCAGGCTGGCAGTGGGCTCGTCGAGGAAGATGATGGGTGGGTTTTTTAAGAACATACGGGCTATGGCAATACGTTGTTGTTGGCCGCCGGAGAGGTTCAGGGCTTTGCTTTTGTATTGCTCGGGGAGCATCATAATCTGGTCGTGGATGTATGCTTTTTTGGCCGCCTCAATAATCTCTTCCTCTGTGGCGTTTATATTTCCATAACGGATATTTTCTTCAATAGTCCCGTTGAAAATGTGGTTTTTCTGCAATACCAAGCCAATATTGTTTCTTAAATAATGCGTATCATATTCCTCCAAATCAACCCCGTCAAGGGTGATAGAACCGGTGGTGGGTTGGTATAATTTGTCTAATAGATTTATGATAGTACTTTTCCCGGCGCCACTCAGTCCCACCAATGCGGTAATCTTATTGGGACGAATCTGTAAAGAAACATTATGCAGGGCTTTAGTACCATTAGGATAGGCAAAGTCCACATTTCTCATTTCAAACAGACCTTCAATTTTTTCTTTGGTAAATGTTCCGGTCGGTTCTATTTCGTGGTGGGCATTTAAAATATCAAAGTAAGATTCCGAATAGATTAATGCGTCATTCATTTCGTCATAGATGCGGTGTAATTGTCTGATGGGTGCCGCAACATTATTGAACAAAAGAATATGAAACATAATGGCACCAATGGTCATTTGCTCGCTTAATACCAAATAAGCCGTGAGAATGATAACAAATACAACCCCTATTTGCTCTACAAAAGATTTAATTCCGTCAAAATAAAAATTGGTTTTTCGGGTATGCATCTGATTTTCGGTCAGACTTTTCTGTAATGCCAGTTGTTTATCGGCCTCAATCTTTTCCCGATTAAAAGACTTAATTACTGTAATAGAGTCTATAATGCTAATGATTCCTTGAGACTTTTGTTCCCGGTAGGTTCTCATATTTCTTCTCCAGGAGCCTAGTTTGGTGGCTTGCCGCTGAGTGATGATGAAATAAATAGGTACCAATATTAGTCCAATGAGTCCTACATAAAAATTGGCCTGAAACATCATTGCCAATGCTACAATAGCACTGGTAAACAGCGGTAGAATGTCGATGAAGAAGTTTTGGACCAATCTTGTCAGGCTCTCAATACCTCTGTCAATTCTGGTCTGTAATTTGCCGGATTCATTTTCGGAATTGGTAAAAAAGGAAAGTCGGTAGGTTAGAAATTTTTCTATGATACCTTGAGCAAGGTCTTGTGCTACCAGAATTCTGAGTTTTTCACCGTAAAACTTTTGTCCAAACTGGATGAATAAGTAAACAATTTCTTTACCAATTAAAATCAATGATATAATACTGAGTATTCTCCAGCCCTCTTCAAGTTTGTCGGGCACATTGAGCAAGTCGGTAATGGCATCCACTGTATATCTCAATACCCAGGCATTCACCTGCGCAGCAAAGGATCCAATCAGTGTCAAAAGTAGTGTGCCGACAACCAGTACTTTATACTTGAGTACATAAGGTTTGATTTGCTTATATAGGTTATAAATGGTCATAGTTTGCAGCAATTTGAACAGAAAATTACGCTATTTTGGTTATATGCGTAATCTGGGATTATTATTCCCGCAGTACTGGGCCTATTGCTATGCAGCGGACTTATTTTTTGGGGCTTTAAAAGAATGGAGAAAAAGACAAAAACCAACAATAAGCTTTAATGAATCCTACGCACATAATGCTACATCTCCAATAGCTTTGTAGCTGTGTGCACAAAGTAGCCGATACGTGGAATACCGCAACGAATGCAATAAAAAGAACTTTAATTTTTTTGAAGTCGAATAAATTTGTCTTGGTCGTATTACTCCTTTTAAATGCAGTTGTGCCTTTGGGTCAGATATGGCCGGAAAAGGGGGCACCACCATTTGCTAGATTTGTCAACATACTATTTCTGATACTGAGCCTGATTTATTTTATTACAAGCATACTGAGCAAAGGCAAATCTTAGTCTAAACAGCAGTCAACGATGCTTTATGGCATTTTATTTTCCTTGATTCGGTATGGGCTACCCATAATGCGAAATA
>DATGQB010000090.1:0-16958 GCA_035304405.1 Edaphocola sp. | reverse complement strand
TTTATATAAAATTATTCTTGCTTCTAATCCACTTCAATAGCTCAAAAACCATAATTTATTATGCTTTTTTCACTATTTTGTGGATTATTTGCCATAATAATTTTCTTTTAAATTCCTAATGCGTAATCTGGGATTAATAATGAGCTTGGTCTATTTTACTATCGTTTTTGTATAAAAAAAGGAGACCGCGAAATAGCCGGTCTCCAGTTACTATTAAGAAAATGAAATATTAAACATTGAAGCGGAAATGCATCACATCACCGTCGCTTACCACATATTCTTTACCCTCAATGCGTAATTTGCCTTTTTCTTTGGCTCCTAATTCGCCACCTAGTTCTATAAAGTCTTCGTAAGCAATAACTTCTGCCTTGATGAAGCCTTTTTCGAAATCGCTATGAATTACACCTGCGGCTTGAGGAGCTTTCCAACCTTTGTGGATGGTCCAGGCGCGTACTTCTTGCACACCCGCAGTAAAATAAGTAATTAAATTAAGCAATGAATAGGCCGCTCTGATGAGGCGATTCAGACCCGGCTCTGCCAGTTGGTACTCTTCTAGGAAGAGTGCTTTGTCTTCAGGGTCTTCCATTTCAGAAATTTGAGCCTCAATATTATTGCACATAATAATCACGCCTGCGCCTTCTTGCTCTGCTACTTTTACTAAAGCATCAGAATATTTATTGCCTGTATGCATAGAAGCTTCGTCAACATTGGCTACATACAATACCGGCTTTGCCGTAAGCAAGAAAATATCAGCAATTGCTTCCAGCTCCTCACCTTCAAGTTTTAGTTCGCGCACATTTTTGCCTTGCTCTAAATGAGCTTTGCAGCGCAGCAGCACATCCAGTACGGGGCGCAATTTGCTATCGTTTTTAGCTATTTTTTCTACTCTGGCTATTTTTTTCTCCACGCTGGCGAGGTCTGCCAGTTGCAGTTCTGTATCAATAATTTCCTTGTCACCAACAGGGTTGATGGCGCCTTCTTCCCTCAAAATATTTTCATCTTCGAAGCAGCGCACCACATGAATAATAGCATCTACTTCCCTGATGTTGCCCAAAAATTTATTGCCCAGTCCTTCTCCTTGCGAAGCGCCCTTAACCAGACCGGCAATATCTACAAATTCGATAGAAGTAGGTACTACGCGTTGAGGCTGTACAATTTTTGAAAGTGCATCCAGGCGAGGGTCTGGTACATCTACCAAGCCTACATTGGGCTCAATAGTACAGAATCTATAATTGGATGCCTGTGCTTTTGCACTATTACTCACTGCGTTAAATAATGTTGATTTGCCTACATTCGGTAGTCCTACAATGCCTGCTTGTAAAGCCATGATTCAAAAAAATTTTTGCAAATATAGTACTATTTCTGCGCTGCATACATGCTAGGCAAAATTGAGGACCATAGGATTAGAATATCTCTCTTGCTAAGCTGTCGCTGCCCGAAAATGTGGTTATCTTTGCGAGCAAAATATGATTTAAAGTTTATATGCAGACCGGTGTAATCAGATTTCAGGATAATGCACTTCATGTGAGACGTTTGGGACGCGGGGATGCGCTGTTGTTTGCCTTCCATGGGGCCGGTCAAAAGGCCCAGTTATTTGATAGTTTGGAGCGCTCTATAGGGCACAAATATACAATTATTGCGGTGGAGTTGCCCGGTGCCGGGCTATCACAATGGCGGGAACCTTATGTGGAAAAAATAGCTTTGGTAACTATAGTGGAGCGTTTTAAACTGGAGCAGAAAGTAGAACGTTTTAGTGTGCTGGCCTTTGGCATAGGGAGCTTATATGCGCTCACCCTCCTGGAGCAGCGTAGTTCCTGGGTAGAGCAGGTTCTGCTGTTTGCTCCGGATGGCCTAAAACGCAGGTCCTGGCAATCTGTGGTGATGAGGCATTTTTGGGCAAAGTCTAGGGTACAAAAGGCTATTGCTCATCCCGGGCAGGCCACAAAGCTATTACAAGGACTGCAGCGATGGGGTATTATTAAAAAAGACTGGCAGCCTGAAATCAGTCGTTTTGTGACCGATGCCGCCTTCCGTGAACTTTGGCAGCGTTTATATCCGGTACATTATAAATTAGTGCCGGAAATTCAAAAAGTGCGCTGGCAGGTGAAGAAGGATAAAGTGGCAGTGCATATCTTTTGTCCGGAAGACAAGCCAACTATGAAAAAGGATGCTTTTCAGTTTGCCAAAAAACAAGATTTTACTCAGGTAGAATTTTGGCCTCCGGAAGATTTTAACAATACGACACTGGTGCTGCAAAAGGCAGCCGATATACTAAATCCGAACCATTAATGAGCGTATATCTGTACTTTTCGCTGGCTCTGGCCACTGCTTATGTATTGCTGATGCTGTGCTATATGTACGGATTGAGGCTTCAGCGAAAAGAACAGTTGCCCAAAGATGCGGCGCAAGAAAAAATGCCATTATTCTCTATTGTGATAGCGGCCCGCAATGAATCTAAGCGTATCGAGGCCTGCCTGCAAAGCATTCTGGCCAATAATTATCCTCGCCATCTGTTTGAAATCATTCTGGTGGACGATTTTTCGGAAGATGATACTGCTGCTAAGGCAGCACGGCTATTGCAGACGCCGGATAGGCTTATCAAACTGTCAGACATTATCACTAAGAGTGAGCGCTTGAATGCCTTTAAGAAGCGAGCACTTGCCGAAGGTGTAAAATGTGCTAGAGGCTCCTATATCATTACCACGGATGCAGACTGTGTAGTGCCCAATCAGTGGATGGCTTGCTTTGCAGCGGCACTGGCCGCACAACCCTCGCTTCACTGTATTGCCGCGCCAGTAAATTTTACACCTGCAGGAGCCAAAAGAAACTGGTTGTATTATTTTCAGAGTGTAGACTTTATGACCATGCAGGGTATTACGGTAGCATCGAACAGACTTGGCCTGGGCAATATGAGCAATGGTGCCAATTTTTTATTTTCTAAAGCCGCTTTTAATGCTGTGGGTGGCTATGAAGGAATAGATAAGAAGGCCTCAGGGGATGATATGATGCTATTGCAGAAGATAGATAGGGCCTTTCCGAATAGCCTTAGTTTTTTGTATCATGAGCAAGCCATTGTAAATACTCCGGCACAGCCAGACTGGTCTTCTTTTCTGAATCAGCGCATACGCTGGGCATCCAAAGCAGATAGTTACCCCCAACGCAGAATGACCATGGTCTTAGCACTGGTTTATTTTTTTAATCTCAACTTTTTGCCTCTGATTGTTAACGCAATGTTTAACGCCCATGTTTTGATGGTTTTGGTATGCATTTTGCTACTAAAAGTGCTGGCCGAACTTATATTTGTGTGGCCCCTTGCCAATTTTTTTGAAAAGCGTAATGAGCTGTTTTTTTTAATAATTTTACAACCATTACATATTGCATATATAATAGCTGCGGGCTTTCTAGGGAAGATGGGGCATTATGAATGGAAGGGTCGCCAAGTGTATTAATGCAAACCTATAAAATAATAGCGCAATGAGAAAGTTTATTGGAATATTCGCACTCGTGCTAATAGCCGTCATTACCGGGTATATTTACTGGTTCTATTTAAAGGTGTATGATAGTGGCATACGCGAAGGTATAGTGCAGAAATTTTCTCGGGAGGGAGATGTGTTCAAGACCTATGAGGGCGAACTGCTGGGAGGCGGTTTTGGCCGCGTGGGAGCAGGATTTCAGGCACAATATTTTTATTTCAGTGTAGAAGACCCGGAAGTGGCAAATTTTATAGAACAAAATGCCGGCAAGAATCTTCGCCTACATTATGTAAGATATAAAAAGAGCTTGCCTTGGCGGGGTAAGAATTACAATGCGCAAAATCAGAATCCCGGTCAATATATTGTAGATAAGGCAGAAGTATCACAAAGGGAAAACACAGTGCCCACCAGGGCAATGGATACACAAATGCCGGAGGAGGAAATGCCGCCAATTCCTTATTAGCAAGTGGCGCTCTAAATGACTTAGTTTTTTTAGATTATATCAACCATAGAATGTTAGACCAAATATTAGAACTGGATAGGGCGCTGTTTCTAAAGATAAATACGGAGTGGACCAATGCTGCTTTTGATTTCATCATGCCATACTGGCGAGAGGCTAAGTATTGGGTACCCTTATACTTAGCCATAATAGGCGCGTTATTATATCGGTTTAGCTGGAAGGTTTGGCCATGGCTGCTTACCGTAGGTATAATGATGGCACTGAGCGATCAGCTCAGCAGTAATGTTATCAAGCCGCTGGTAGCTCGTCCGCGACCTTGTAATGATGCCGTAATTGGTGCGCAAGTGCGCAGTTTGTTAGGCTATTGCAGAGATAGTTTCAGTTTTACCTCCTCACATGCGGTAAATCATTTTTGTATTGCCACATTTATTATTTACACCCTTAAACCCTATTGGGGCAAGCTCGTCTATCTGTTTTGGCTTTGGGCCTTTACTATCATTTATGGTCAGGTTTATGTAGGTGTACATTTTCCGGTAGATGTATTTTGTGGTAGCCTGTTAGGCCTGTTGTTAGGTTGGAGTTTTGCAAGAATGTATAATCGGTATGTAGGCATGCCGGTAATAAAGAAGAGTATTAACAAGTAACTGGGTGATTTCTCATGCGGAAGTGGATTTTTTTGATTATTTGCATGCTCTGTAGTGTAGCACTTTGGAGTCAATCTGTGGTTATTGGTAGGATTATTGATGAAAAGGATAGCTTGCCGGTTGCTCATGCCTGGGTAATTGCAGGAAAAGACACGGTAATGAGTGATTCTCTGGGTCAATTTACCATCTTCAATAGTGCTAATGCCAAAGAGCTCCTGGTAGTCTCCAGGAAATTTCCCCCTCAGGCTGTAACCCTTTCGGGAGAGAATGAGTACGCACTTACGGTGGTTTTGAAACACACTGCCGAGAAGTTTGTAAACGACAAGAAACTTGTGGGCAAGCAATTGGTAAATCCTGATAAACTTGATATAACGCCTAATGATACTACTGTTTTTAGTGGCAGGCAGGGAAAATTTGCAGCGTACCTTCTCGATGCAGATACCAAAGAACCCATAGAATATGCCAACGTGTACCAGAAGGAAACAGGAGATGGTGTGCTTTCGGATAGTGCGGGATACTTTGATGTATTGTTTGACGGAATCCAACAAACGCTCGAAATAAATGCGCTCAGTTACAAGGTGCTGGATACTGTAATTTCCGATAGGACAGGGCAGGAGCCTGCTGTAATTTATCTGAGAATCGATCCGGACCTGGTCGGGGACGTGGTGGTCAGAGCAAAGCGTACTCGTTACCGAAATAAGAATAATCCTGCCGTAGCCCTGATAAGACGTGTAATAGACCGCAAATCTGCAAATCGTATGCTTAATGACGAAGACGCGCGTTATGAGGTATATGATAAGATGGTTTTTTATGTTTCCAATTTGCCTCGTTTTGTCTCTAGAAATTTTTTGTTCAAGCCATTCCGCTTCATGTTTGAAAATGAAGACACTGTCTTAGTGGAGCACAGACGCCTTTTGCCCATGTCCGTTTCGGAAACCATAAGCGACCACTATTTTGATGCTAAACTCAACAAGCACGGCAAAGTGATAACTTCTGAGAAGCGCATGCGCTTCGATAGCCGCAACATGGAAAGTGGTAACATCTCGGCCTTCCTAGACCGGCTGTATGACCAAATCGATATCTACGATAATAAAATCAGAGTGCTGGACAATTATTTCTTGAGCCCAATAGCACCCGCTGCGCCCAATTTTTATAAATTTTACATTCGTGATACAGTAGAAGTGGATGGCAGGCAGGTAGTAAAACTACATTTTCAGCCTCGCAATAAGTCTGATTTCCTCTTTGAAGGTAAATTGTATGTGACGCTGGCGCCTGATTATGCGGTGGTAAAAGCAGAGCTTTCAGTACCCGAATCTACTCCTTTAAACTGGACTAATGGTCTGGATATTGCGCTAGATTTTGAGCGTCAAGAGAATGGGAAATACTGGCAAACCAAGAGCTCCTACTTGGTCAATTTCGGCCTGTTTAATTCAAAGCGAGGAGCTGTGGGCCTTAGATATATCGACAAAAGCAAGTATCAATCTAATCCTGTAATGCCCGATTCTGTATTTGCTGTAAAGCAGCTCAGTCTTGAGCATGAGGATGATACTTTGTATCAAAAGCCGGATGCATTCTGGCAGGCCAACAGACCTATACCGCTAAGCTACTTTGAGCATAAGGCCTATCAGAACTTGGATAGTATGAAGAATATGCGGTACTATCGCAACCTGATGAGTTGGGCCTATGTAGTGGGAACCGGGCTTAAACCGGTCGGTAAGTTTGAATTGGGGAGTATTTACGATGTAGTAGGTTATAACCCTGTAGAAGGGGTTAAATTTAGAGTGGGCGCCAGAACCAATCTCAAATATATCCCTCGGCTCTTTGCACAGGCTTATCTTGCATATGGCCTCAAAGATGAACGATTTAAATATTTTGTGGGCGCTACATATAGCCTCCGTCCCGGCTATGTTTATGGCTTTCCCATGCATAATATTCACCTCAGCTATCAATATGATGTGCGAGCTCCCGGGCAACCCATGGGTTATGCGAGCCATGAGAAACCTCAGGATTTGATTCGACGCGGAGATAATTACAGGTATCTTTATAACGGATTGTTGATTGCACAGTACACCAAAGAGTTTCAAAACAGAATGGCGCTATCGCTGCAATACAACAATTTTCAACAAGAAGCGGCAGGGAGCCTTTACTTTACCAAGGCGGATGGCTCCGGCGATACCTTTAGCAGACTTACCACCAATGAGTTCGGCCTTTCCTGGCGCTACGCCCCTGGAGAGCGTTTTATCCAAAACAAATCCTACCGTACTTATAATGCCAATCAAGCCTGGATATTTGAAGTTAAAGCCATAGCCGGCTTCCTTAAGGGTTACACCGAGGAGCCCATGCCTTACCAGAAGCTCGAAGCCAATATTACCAAGCGCTTTTCCATCGCGCCATTTGGTAGGGTAGAAATGTTTGTGCGGGGTGGTTACCTTTTTGGTAGCTTGCCTTATTCTTATCTGTTTGTACCTCAAGGTAATCAATCCTACCGATTTAGTGTGTCTATGTATAATATGATGAACTTTATGGAGTTTGCATCCGATCGGTTTGCCTCTATTACCCTCGATTATCATATGAAGGGCTTTATTCTGCATCGTATACCGGTGTTGCGCCGCATCAATCTTAGAGAGGTTTTTGGGTTTAAAGCCATATGGGCTGGTATTCGTAATGAGAATCTGCCGGAGTATAACAGCAATCTGCTTAAATTTCCGGTTGATGGAAATGGGAATTCTATTGTGCATCCATTTACCAATGTGCCTTATATCGAAGCTTCGGTTGGCTTATCAAATATCGGAAGATTGATGCGCATTGATTTGGTAAAGCGTTTTACCTACCGCGATTTTGCGTACGTTCCTAAAAATGGTTTAGGCCTGCGCTTGAGCTTTGGTTTTAATTTTTAGGGTGTCGTGTACTGAATTCATGATGGTGGGGCCTGCCTCTTCCACCAAGACACAAACAACTTGAGTTTTAGGAGCTAATCACGAATTTTCCTGTTACTGATTAAAGGGCAGCCACAAAGCCGGGGCTGAGCTGAATCATGGGGTGAGCGATAAGGCAGGGCATTGCGCCACTGAGCCTTGCAGTCTTGTGGCTATATCTTGTGCTCCCGGTTCGCTCGATGTTCAGGGTCTGTCATCCAAAATCGTCATTATATTTACCCATAAAAAGGATTTCCACTGAGGCTTTTGTATTATATTTGCTCAAAAACAATTCAGTCATGACAACAGGGATGCTACATTTACACAGTATTTTGCGCTATTTAGTGCTGATTTTTGCTCTTTGGGCAATTGTTAAATCTATGTCCGGAATGGGTGGCAACAAAGCGTTTACCAAGGCAGACCAAAGGCCTGGTAAGTTTTTTTCCATTGCTATGGATATTCAGTTTTTAGTGGGAATTATTCTCTACTTCATGGGTAGTTACGGTTGGAACTATGTAAAGGAGCTCGGAATGGGTGAAGTGATGAAGAATAGCGTAGCGCGCTTTTTTGTTGTAGAGCATCCACTATGTATGTTTATAGCTTTGGTGCTAATCCATATTGGTTCCGGAGCAGCTAAGAAGTCAAACCTTTCCGACCAACAAAAATACAAACGCTCCTTCTGGCTGTATTTGATTGCCTTCGTACTCATACTCGCTGCTGTACCTTGGCCATTCAGAGAAGAGCTAGGCCGCGCATGGTTGCCAAGATAGTTTCTTGTATGAATTTGATTTAAATGCGAAAAGAGGACAAGCTTTATTGAAGTTTGTCCTCTTTTATTTTCTTTCTGTCTAGCTCAGCTAAAGACTTTCAATTATTTGGGCTCTGATTTCATTTACCTTGTTTAGATGGTAATTTTCGCGCACATGCTCAGCCAGAAGGTTTCCTTTTTCGTACACGTAGTTTTTGTTATTCTTATAATAATTCAAAAGTGCTACCCATTCTGATTTGCAGGATGCAAAGTCAATAAATTTTTCATCTGCCGGCTGGTAATATGGAAGGGTTTTTGACGCAATCATTGCCAAGCCCTTACAGCCTGCTTCGAGTGTTTTGAGATTAGATTTGGCAGCATTATGTGCTGTGCTCAACATGGGTACCAAAAGGCAGTCAGCTTCATCGTATACCTCCATATAATTGCTGAAATTTTTGAGTGGCAGCGCCTTTTTTGTAGCGATGTCGATCGTCTTGAACATTTTCTTAAAATACTTATCCCCAGGACTATAGCCGGCCACTAGAAGGGGCACGTCAGTGTCAGGCAAGTTGCGCAGCAATGTGGTATTTTGCCAATTAGAAGATGAGCTGCTGATGATAAAATGTATATGCTCATGCCTAAAGTCTTCCGGCCTCAGGCTAAACTGCCCTTGGTCGAATGGTAGCGCATTGGGAACAACTAAAGTATTATTGTTCAATAATCGGGCGCGGCTTGCCAGTACCTCATTGGTAGTGGTGATTACATCTGCCGATTTCATCAAGGTTTCAATCTGAAAACCTTTGAAAAATTTTAGGGGCAATATAGGATGTCTCCAATAGTCGTCTATGTCAAGCCATATTTTAAACTTATATTTCTTTCGTGCGGCCAGCACTTCTTCGATGGAGTATCCATAGGGGAATCTGTTGAATACCACAATATCAGCATCCCCAAAGGTACTAGCGGGTTCAAAATTCTTGAGTTGGCCAAAGGGCAATTCTAATCGGTGAAAATTACTACTTAGTTTTTTGGTTAGGAATAATATTTTCTTCATGTATAAATTTAGTGATTATTGCACTTATTCACTAAAAGGGCTTAGTGTTTTATTAGGTAAAATATAATATGTAAGGAGTAATTGGCCTGCCAAAATTACTGTTTTTATTACATTGATTACTAATGTTTATTTAGGTTCGCCAAAATCTATACTCAAGCCCCGATACGTAGTACCCTATGCTAGAGAAGCTGGCTTTGATTGGTATAATGGAGATATTTTTGAATCACCAATAGGTTTAATATCTGTTCCGTGCGCCTATCCTGAAATTGTCTGACCCATTTATGGGCATTTTGTACTATTGTCGCGGCAGCTTCTGGGTGAGTAGCATAATAATGTAATTTTTGTTCTACATCACTAAAGTCATCTCTGATACAGATATAGTGCACATCTGGTTGCAGCCTGCCCTCCATATACCAGGTTTCGTATTTGGGTTGGGGCATTACGGCTATACTGTTTGACGACATTATCCATTTCAGATTGGTAGCCACATCATTGCCTTCTAATGCTAAAATAAATTTGTAGCGCAGGTGTTCTGCAATCGATACTTTGGGCTTCAGCCACTTCGAATCCGTGCCCTTGGCTACATCGCCCAAATCGCAAAGGGGATGATGAAAATACTGTTGGTAAAAATCCTTCCTGTTTTGCTGATATACTGCCAGTCTGCCAAAAAGAATATCTTTTTTATCTGCAAGGGCAATGTCATCTTTAATAAAGTTAAAATGACGCACTGCATTGAGTTTAAGCAATATTTCGTTGGGGCTATCGCCGATGGGGCGGCTCTTTACAAAGTGGGGCAAGGCGAGCTGGTCGATATTGTCGCCGGGTTTGTACAGAAAGGAGGCTTCCGGGTCAAAGTACTTCAGATACTTTTTTAAATCGTAATAATATACTTTCGATTTCTCTGGTACGGCAAAGGTATTCAAATTACAGAGCCCCTCCGCCTTGCTGATGTCCACCACGCGAGAGAGTTTATTGTAATAGTTGAGTCTGTCTTGTAGGGCCTCGTTTTGTTCTGTGCTTAGCAATGTGAGCCATCTATCCTTTTTTCTCTGCAGCAGCATTCCCGGCAATACATTATGGCCCATCACACTCATATAGTAGGCGAGCTTAAAATTCTTATTCTTAAAAATGTTCTTCTTTATATTCATCGCTTCGTACAGTCGTTAAAAAGGGGAAAATGTTGCGCTTGTTTACTTCATATTCTCACCATCTTTAAAGTGCAATCTTCTAAATACTAAGCCGGAAATGATAGTGAGCAGCCCTATGACAATGAAGGTGTACCTAAATGCACTATGTCTTACGGCAGCCCCTTCGTGGCTGTCGCCTCCAAAAAATTTGAGCACTATCAGACCAAATGCCACACCAAATCCAATTGCCAACTGCTGATTGACGGATACCAGAGAATTGCCACTACTGGTATGATAGTTTCTTAGGTCGGCGATAGAAATCGTATTCATCGATGTAAACTGTATCGAGTTGAAAAATCCAAGAATAGCTGCAATGGGTATAAACCAGTATATCGAACTGTCTGGTCCTGGAATGGCAAAACAGCAAATTACCAGCCCGATAATAAATGTATTAATCATTAACGTATACCGAAAGCCAAATTTATTAAGAATTCCAATAACCGCTGATTTGCCAAACATGGCTGTAAGTGCCATGGGCGCTACTATCCATCCCGAGATTACTGCTGATTGTCCATAAGCTATTTGAATCATCATGGGTAACAAAAGTGGTACCGAGCTGATGCCAAGCCTGGTGGCGAGATTGCCGAGTATGCCCACTCGGAATGTGCGCACCTGAAACAGGTTTAAAGGGAAAATCGGGTCATCATCCTTTTTGGCATGACGATAATAAAAGTAAAACATCAAAAATCCTGTAAACAATATTATTAGTACAGGGCTGATATGGGCAGTATTGCCAAAAAGTTCCAGTGCCAAGGATAGCATAAGGGAGGCCAGAGCAAAAATGACAAAGCCCTTAAGGTCGAAATGACTGATGCGCTCTTTGAAATCGGGCATGTACCTAATACTCAGTATGAGGCCTAGTAATCCAATAGGGATATTAATCAAAAAAATCCAGTGCCAGGAGAGGTAGTCCACCATATATCCTCCTACCAAAGGTCCCAGAACAGGGCCAATAAGTGCGGGAATAATGGCATAGTTCATTGCCCTGATAAGTTCATTCTTGGGAAAGGTTTTGATTAAGGCTAGTTTGCCAATCGGGGTCAGCAGGCTGCCACCAATGCCTTGTACTACTCTGGCCACTACTAGTTGGGGCAGAGTATGAGACAAGGAACAGAACAATGAGCCTACACTAAATAGAGCCAGCGCAATGATGAACATTTTCCTGGTACCAAATTTATCGGCCAGGAATCCACTGATAGGCATGCATAAGGCTAGCGTGAGCACATAACTCACTATGGCATTCTGCATATTCAAAGGAGATTCTCCAAATTCGTCAGCAATAGCTTTCAGTGAGGTGTTCAAAATAGTGGAATCCAGTAGCTGCATAAATATAGAGGTCGCCAATATAATGGGCAGATACTTTTTTGTTGCTACTTGTGATACATTCTGACTCATTGTAATGTTTTGCTTCTTGCAAAGGTACAGACGCGGCGCCATTTTATCTTTATTATTACTATTTGAGTATTTTACACTCCATTCTCTCTCGTATTCTAAAACAATGTTATCATTTTATGATATGTTGTATTTAGGGCGATAAAATTGCACCGGTTGTGATATCTTTGCATTTTATAAAGGTTATTTACAATTTATAATTATGAAAGCGAATTTTACTAAAGCTTGTGCCGGTATTATCGGTACCGTCTGCTTGGCTAGCCTGGGAATCCAAGCCAACGCACAAATTACCTATCCTTATGTAGCAGATTTTGAAACCTCTACTACTACTCCTGCATCAAAATCTTATGCCGCAACTACTGTAATCAATATGAATGGTATGGATTGGGTAATGCCAGGTGTTTATTTAGGTTCGATGAGTGCGGCGGACAGATACAACGGCGACCGCGCTGCTCGTATCAGATTGTCAGACAACTCTACCGGTACTCCGGGTTATCTTGAAATGCAGGCCAACCTAACTTCAGGAGCGGGTGTGGTTAGCTACAAAGCTGCAAATTACGGTTCTGAAGGCCCTGATAGTATTGTGGTTAGCTACAGCGTGGACAACGGTAGCTCATGGACCATCGTAGGTACAGACCCGGTTACTGATACGGTTCTTACTGCTTTCGCCCATAACGTAAACATCGCAGGTAACATCCGTTTCAAATTCCAGAAGAAAAATACCGGAAACGGTCGCATCAATTTGGATGATATTCAGATTACTGCATTTGGCGCACCTTCTTTTACCATCGTAGGAAAGACTCCGGAGGGAAATAATGTGCCACTGGCAACTGATTCTATCACCATTACTTTCAACGATGATATCGTAGCTTCTACCGGTAGCCTGTATCTGTATAAGGTAGGTACTGCTGCTCCTGTAGCTACTTTTGCTGCCAGCAGTGCTACTATCTCAGGTAATAAAGCTATTTTCAGCCCAATTGCTTTGGAAAATAACACCAGCTATTATGTAACTGTTGATTCTTCTTTATTCACAGATGGTTTGGCCGGTGCCAATAGTCCTGTCAATGCATCAGAATGGACATTCACTACAGAAGATACACTTCCTCCTGCTCCAATGACTTCATTGGTTGAAACATTTGCTGATTGTCAGGCAGAGTTGGGCATGGGTGCTTTCAAACAATATAGTGAAGTAGGTAACAAAACATGGGCATGTTCTCGTTTCGGTAGAAACTCAGGCGGTGCCGATACTGCAGGTGTGTATATCAACGGTGGTTCTGCAACGAATGTTTCTGAAGTGAACAAAGACTGGTTGATTACTAAAGCGCCATTAGACTTAAGCGCTATGAATATGCCATTGTTGCATTTCTATCAAAAGAAAAGATTCTCTGGTAATGTAACGCGTGATTTATTAATCTCTACTGATTATGTATCCGGTCAAGACCCAACTACTGCCACTTGGGTTAGTCTGAATGTTCAGGATTTGGCTCAAGACCCTGCAGGTGATAATGTTTGGTCTTCAATCAACAATATTAATCTTACTCCGTACAAAAACACTCCATTCTACTTAGCATTTACTTACGAGTGTGGTGATGACGGTGCTTATGAGCTTACTTACGATGATATCATTATCGAAAACTTCACTAGCATCAAACCTGTACATGCTGCCACCATCGGCGTTAATGTTATTGGTGAACCAAGCCATAACAATATCGATTTGAACATCTTTATGAATGCTGCTGAGTCAGTTACTGTTCAAGTGTTCGATATGATGGGTCGTCAGATTGCGAGCCAAAATGCACATCTTGCTGCTGGTGCCAACCAAGTTAGCATCAACGGTGTTGGTTTTAACTCCGGAGTTTATGTTATCCGTGTAGTGGCTGGCAACGGTTTTGGTACTGCAAAAGCTGTAGTAAAATAATCATTTTTCATTTTAATCCTGTATTAGGGGGAGTTGACCGAATGGGGAAGCTCCCCCTAAATTTTTGCCGAGTTTATCCCGCCATTCGCCGATTGCATATTGCCCTGCCCCTTTTCCTGCGAGTATCTTTGCATTACAAAAGCGGTAAAAATCAATCACTACCCGAAAAATATTATTAAAAATCCCCCTCGGTGGGGGAGCTTTAAGAATAAACCATCATCTAATTTTGTCATCAAGTTCAATCATCTTTTATGAAGACGTTATACATAACTCTAGGTGCAGTAGCCCTCAGCTCTCTTCAGCCGGCATTGGCTCAAAATAATATCAACGGTTCGGTTTCGCAGACCGCAACCAATCAATTTGCTACCACTGTTTCCGGTCGGGTATTGGACCAGGAAGGTGGCAATGGCCTCGATTTGGTAAATGTGGTTTTGGTATCAGATGCCAACCAAAAGCAATATTATAATTATACTGAAGAAGACGGTACATTTTCTATCGAAAACGTTCCTTTCGGCTCCTATACTTTAAAGATTTACTTCGTGGGTTTCAAAGGTTATGAGCGTAAGGTATCTATCAATGCTCAGTCGAACAGTCTGGGTGACATTGTACTGGTAGCTGACGGTACACGTGTTACGGAAGTAATTGTAACTGATTTCAAAAAAGTTATTGAACAAAGACCAGACGGTATCAATTACAATGTGGAGAATGACAAATCTGCTCAGGGTACCTCAGCAACAGATGTGCTGCGTAAGGTGCCTATGGTAACGGTGGATATGGAGGGCAATGTAAGCCTGCGTGGTAGCAGTAATATCAAAGTGCTCATTGATGGCAAGCCTTCCGAATTAGTGGCTTCTTCTGTGAAGGATGCCCTTCGTCAGATTCCTGCTGAGAATATCAAGAATATCGAGGTTATTACTAGCCCGGGAGCAAAATATGATGGTGAGGGTACTTCCGGCGTCATCAATATTGTTACCAAAAGAAAAATGGTGGGTGGTTTCAGCGGCATGATTTTCGCCGGCCCGAGCTACAATTTGGATCAAAATTTGTTGAATGGACATATTGGTACCAACCTGAATTATAGAAGGGGAAAATTGGGTATCAATACAAGCTTAGGTTTTAGCCGCTGGTCTATGGTGCTCGATTCAGAAGGTGAGCGTACCGATTTTCCCGGCACGCCAAATGAGTCTGTTCTGAAGACAAAGCAACATATGTACGGTTACGGCAATTTCGGATGGGGCAAGCTGGGTCTAGATTATCAAATAGATTCATTGCAATCGGTGCAGCTGAGCGCCAATTACAACCCCGGGGAGTGGAATCAGGAGGTAGAGATAGATTATGCCTCTTTGGGTTTCCGTCGTAATGCGGAGCAGCGCAATCCGAGAAATACGCTCGGCTTCAATGCTGCTTATTCTAGAAAATCTGCACAAAAGCCCGGTCGTACTTTAGACCTGCTTGCCGCTTATTCAATGAATAATGTTGATGCCGGATATAATGTAAACAATATTAATACCGCTACCGATCAGGTAAACTATCGTGAAATCAATGATAATGACCGTAAGAATAATGAATTGACGGTTCAGGCAGACTTCGTAGAGCCATTAAAAGCCAAAGGCCAAAAACTGGAATATGGTCTTAAAGGTATTAACCGCTCCATAAGCAGTGATTTTGCATTGCGTTACAATAATAATGGTAACGGCGACTTCGTGGCTGATCCTGCACGCTCAGGTAATATGTCTTACAGCCAGAGCGTAGGTGCTGCTTATGCTCAAATTACTAGTCCGCTGACACAAAAATTGTCAATGGTGGCAGGCGCTCGTTATGAGGCTACTTATATCAATGGCGACCAATTTATAGGCGGAGGCGGTGGAGATTTCACCCTGCCAATGTATCACAACTTCCTGCCTAATCTGGTGTTTATGTATGATTTGGGTAATTTCAATAAACTCAAATTGTCTTACACCAAACGCATCAATCGTCCTTCAATCGATTTTGTAAACCCATATATCGATTATAGCGACCCAATGAACCTGAAACAAGGGAATGTAAATCTTGATCCGGAGCGTACGCATAATGTGGAGCTGGGTTATAACACTTTCTTTGGCAGAACCAGCTTCAATGCTAGCTTGTTTCACCGCTATACCGGCAATGCTATCGAGCAGGTAACAAGAGTGGATGAAAATGATAATGTCAGCAGAACTACCTTTGACAATATCGCTAAAGTGCAAGCTACCGGTTTGGACCTCTTTACAAGCTCTACTTTGTTTAGAAAACTGATGCTTAACCTAAATGGTAGCATTTATTACAAGCATCTTACTAGCGAGAGTCTGGATATGAGTACCACCGGCTGGCAATACTCCGGGAATATGTATGCCAACTATACTTTGACCAGAAAATTTAGCATCAATGGTTTCGCGATGTATAACGGTAATCAGGTATTGCTACAAGGAACTCAAGGTGGCTGGTACTACTACTTCCTGGGTGCGCAAATGAATATTTTAAAAGGAAAAGGACAGATAGGTGTGGCTGCGGAGAACTTCTTATCACCAAAAGTGCATATCCCTACGCGTCTTACCTATACCAATGCTACCCAAAACATGAACTCTATATACTCGGGTAGAGGGGTGCGTGTAAGTTTCAACTGGAGCTTTGGTAAAATGCAATTCGCTCAGGAAAAGACAGTCAAAAACGACGACCTTAAAAAAGCCGAAGGAGGCCAAATAGGCATCGGCGGCGGTCAACAATAATGACCAAATAGTATAGAAAAAGATTTTTTCATATATACTCTTCTATGGGGCTGTTTCAATTCTTTGATTCGGCCTTTTTTTTATTGGGTAGCGCCACAACAGCGGTTGCGTAGTGGAAGGCCGCTAGGGGGTGGGCGTATGTCATATGCCGTGCTACATATTTTAGAGCGGACTGCTGTAGGCTTGTTATTGCGGGCTCATAGTTAGGAGGTGCTACAAGATTGGTATATTGGGGTATAATTGTTACTATAGTTGCGGCCATTTACGAAAGTGAGCGGAAGGTTCTGTTTATCCCAGATTACGCATTAGGAATTTAAAAGAAAATTATTATGGCAAATAATCCACAAAATAGTGAAAAAAGCATAATAAATTATGGTTTTTGAGCTATTGAAGTGGATTAGAAGCAAGAATAATTTTATATAAAGA
>DATGQB010000089.1:0-6105 GCA_035304405.1 Edaphocola sp. | reverse complement strand
ATTTAAAAGAAAATTATTATGGCAAATAATCCACAAAATAGTGAAAAAAGCATAATAAATTATGGTTTTTGAGCTATTGAAGTGGATTAGAAGCAAGAATAATTTTATATAAAGAGTCTAATGCGTAATCTGGGTTAATATAAGGCCTCTTTTTTTTAAAATTGAGGCTTTATATATTTTAGTTCCTGCCCAGGGCAACAAAATGGTGTAGCAGCGATGGCCAATGAGGTGCGATGGCTATCCGCTTAAGCTGTATCAAATAGAGCAGACCTCAGCCATTAAACAGTGCTATAAGTGATTTTGCAAACCAAAGGCAGGGGCATTATAAGCTTGACGAAATTGTTTATTAAACCTTGGTACCATAAACAAAAGAGTGCACCAAATATAGCTGTATATAGGGCAGAAATGGGCGCAATTAATGATAAATTAACACTAAGTGTAAAAAAATATCTAAAATCGCGTCCTTTTACTTCAGTTTTGTGTGAAATTTGCAGTGCTTCAAACAAAGCTAAAACTAAAACCTATAATTGCAAGTAAGTAAAATGAAACAAACGTTTAAGTCAAAAGTCGGTATTGAGCTCTGGGCGCCTATAATGATGTTACTGGGAACTATTATTCTGCTGCTTAAGCATGGAATGATAATTTCTTATGTTGCCATTATATTTCCGCTCGCAACTATTGGATTCATATTATTTTTGTGGTTAAGAACAGACTATGTGGTAGAATACGACAAACTGAAGATTTTTTCGGCATTTAACTATAAACGCAGAATTTCCATTCATAGTATTACTAAGATTAAAGAGACCCGCGAGCCTGCTCAAGGTCCCGCTCTTTCTCTCGACCGTCTTAAAGTAGAATATGGCTTAGGCGGAAGCGTGTTAATCTCCCCACGCAATAAAAAAGATTTTATTAAAGCGCTGAAGCGCCAAAACAATTCGATTAAGGTTATTCATCGTAAAGCCCTGTCTAAAGGGGAAGCATCCGTATTTCAAGAGGAAGGAGAGGATTAATCTCGCTTAAGGTAGCTAAAATGCCGAATGAGAATGCTTGGAGCCGGGTTTAAATCTTTTTGTAGGCTTGTGGCTCCTAAGCCAAACTTTCATTTGCAAAGACTCCCATGCCTTCAGGCTCAGCATGAGCGCGAACAGCGTAATGATGATTAAAAGATTGAATTTCGTCGGCGGCAGCAATCCGAATCTTCGGTTGCGCACCGATTGGTGCTCAACTAGGTTTAGTGACGGTGCTTGAGCAGTATACTGTTCGGAACACAAATCGTGGACCCAACGCCCGTCTTTTATGCATTATATTGCGAATTTTCGGCACTGTGAGAGTGCTTCATCATTACGCTGTAGCTCCACAACATAATGATGAAAAGGCCTAGGTTTCGAAGAAACTAGAGCTGTACAGTAAGGAGCCTTTGTGTCGGCTAAATCTTTCACTCGGAATGGCCTATTCCTCAATCCATTCTGCATAAGAAGTACGAGTTTCGTACAGTCTCATAGAGCGCAGTTTGATGTGCGGTGGAAATATTTTTTTGAGCTGCTGACGGGTGTAAATAAGAATGTTTTCTGCACTAGGCTCATGTTCCCACACAATCAGATTGTCATGAGCGCCTATTTCGGGATGGGCTTCAAGATATGTTTTGGACAAAAGCAGCTTGTGGTCGAAATAATCAACTATTTCCGACTTCACAATTTTCTTGATGTCTTTAAAGTCTATAAGAAAACCCGGAGGGGGTAAGAACTGCTCACCGGAGACCGTTGCCACTACAGTGACATGCAGTTCGTATGAATGTCCGTGAATGTTTCTGCAAGGGCCATCATAGCCATATACTGCATGCGCGGTTTCGAAAGGGAAAATTTTGGTGAGCTGTAACATATCTATTTTCAACTAAATGCCTAAAGGCGCTGCAAAATTACGAATGTATTTGCTAAACCCCAATTATGACTTTTTATTCTGGAGCCGGGCACTAGTGCGCCAATCCCTCGTACTCAGACAAGACTCAGCAATTATTTATCCCAGATTACGCATTAGGAATTTAAAAGAAAATTATTATGGCAAATAATCCACAAAATAGTGAAAAAAGCAAAATAAATTATGGTTTTTGAGCTATTGAAGTGGATTGGAAGCAAGAATAATTTTATATAAAGAGTCTAATGCGTAATCTGGGTTTATCATGCAGCCCCTGTTTTCGATTTTTAGGGCTTTATATATTATATTTGTAGTATGAGTACACCGCTACCTCCGGATATTGTTCGTTTTTTAAATGCGCAAACCTGTGCCAATATTTGTTGCATAGCAGCCGATAATACACCTTACTGCTTCACTTGCTTTTTCTATTTTGATGAGGAGCAGTCCTGCATTTATTTCAAATCGCAGATGCAAACACATCATGCGGCCTTGCTGGAGCAAAATGGCAGGGTAGCAGGCACCATTCTGGAAGATACACTCAATACCTTACAATTGAAAGGAGTCCAATTTCAGGGCTTCGCCAAGCGCAATTCTATATTCGACATCGCTCCGGCCATGAAGTATCATGCACGCTATCCTATGGCGGTAGCCATACCGGGTGAGATATGGACCCTTTATTTTGAAAGCATTAAGTTTACCGACAATAGTCAGGGCTTTGGGCATAAGACGCACTGGTCCGCACGCTCCCAAAGCAAGGATGAGCAAGATGCCTAAGGCAATACTACATTTTGCGCTACGCTCCAGGCAGCAGCTTTGGCTTCAAAAAGGGTTTTGGTTTTTGACCAGGTATCTTCAAAAAATTCACTCTTACGGTATTGCTCTAGATATTTGGGGTCTTCCCAAATGCTGTAAGTGAAGAAAATATTAGGCTGATTGATGTCTTGAAGCAGCTCCAGATGAGTACAGCCTTCCTGAGCTCTGATGCGCTCTTTGCGTTCTTCAAACAATGCCTTAAAGGTCTCTATATGCTCAGGCTTAAACTGCATTTTTACTATTCTTATCATTATCTTGTGATTCCTTAGCTTTAGTCAAAGAATTCAATTTTCACAGTGCTGTAAATCAACTGGTCGCGATGATACATTTTGAGTCCCAGCAATTGTGCCGCACTGGAATTTTTGATGCCGATTTCCAGATAGCCAGCACTATTAAACATGCAGAAGTACAAACCTTCGCGCACATTCGCATAGTCGCCGGTGATTTGTTGTATCGGGTCTTTGGAAGGGATATACACTTTGAAGCGGCGCTCCCGGCGCAGGGCCTCAAACTGTTCTTTTTTCAGATTCAATACCACATTACCGTACCTGTCTATATGCAATATATGACATTCGATAAACTGGTCGCTAACAATGGGCTTCACCGGTTTCACAATAATATCTGAATGAAAGACCGAAAGCCCCATTTTAGAAGGTACAAAAGCCATTTCATTGAGTTTGACCACCAGCTCGGCTACTTTGTTGAGCCAATCCAGGTAGGTGTAACTCTCCGATTGTTCGTATTGCCAGATACTCAGATTCTCATCCGGAAAGGTAAAATTTAGAAAACCATTATCGGCGGTGATGATAAACTGATGGTCTACCTGCGCCAGTAATACCTTCGCTGGCAACTGATGCATTACATCAAAGAGTGAAATATGTATGCTCCCTATAGGAAAATAACGAAAGGCACTATTGAAAAGATAGCTACACTGAATCAGATTGTGAGGGGTTACCGCATGTGAAATGTCAATGATGCACATTTCCGGCTCATGAGATAATAATATACCCTTTGCAATGGCCACCGAATTGTCGCCCACGCCAAAATCAGAAATCAATGTAGCTATCGCCTTTGTCATTTTCGTTGTATTCCGCTCTTTTTATTTTACAGTTCCGCCATTAGTTGCGGTATGCTCCGGACGCACAAACACCAGTTTGCCTTCCGCATTCTCTGCCATCAATATCATACCGGCACTTTCAATACCTCTCATCTTGCGCGGTGCCAGATTGGCCACCACTACTACTTGTTTGCCCACAATTTCTTCCGGTGTAAAGTGCAGCGCTATTCCTGATACAATGGTTCTGGTTTCGAAACCTAGGTCCACCTCGAGCTTAAGCAGCTTGTCAGCTTTTTTTACTTTTTCGGCCGCAAGTATAGTGCCCACACGTAGGTCTATTTTTTCAAAATCAGGAAACTCAATGGTCTCTTTCACCGGTTCCAAAGCAGGTGCTTCTGGTTCGGCTAGTATGGCAGAGCCTTTTACATTCGCTTTGAGTTTTTCTCTCTGTGCTTCTATTTCGCTGTCGTCTATTTTTCTAAACAGCAGTTCGGGCGCTCTTAGCGGATAGTTGGTCTTCAGCAGATCCATTCTGCCCGCATTTTCCCATTCCAGCATTTTGTCCACAACGGTAAGCATTTTACAGATTTTCTTAGCCGTGAAGGGCAGGAAAGGGTTAGAAAGTATAGCTAAGTTGGCACAGAGCTGCAATGCTATATGCAAGCAGTTATCTATTTTCTTTTGGTTTTCTTCTTTCAGTTCCGGTGTCTTGGCTAGGGTCCATGGCGCTACCTCTTGCAGGTATTTATTGCCCTTGCGTGCCAGGTCTATCACCTCATAGAGTGCTTCTCTAAAATGGTAGCTTTCTATGCTCTCTTCCATTTTTTGTTTGGCAGCACTGATATCACGTATGAGGCTCAGGTCGCGCTCATGTTGCTCCTCTGCGTGGTAAGCCGGCACTCTACCTCCGCAAAGTTTGTGCATCAGCACCATTGCGCGGTTTACAAAGTTACCAAAAATATCTACCAGCTCGCTATTATGTCTCAGTTGAAAGTCTTTCCAAGTAAAGTCATTGTCTTTGGTTTCCGGAGCATTGGTGCAGAGTACATAGCGCAGCGTATCCTGCATATCCGGGAAGTCTTTCAGATACTCATCTATCCATACCGCCCAGTTGCGTGAAGTAGATACCTTGTCACCTTCAATGTTCAAAAACTCGTTGGCAGGTACGTTTTCCGGCAGTACAAATCCGCCATGCGCTTTGAGCATAGCCGGGAAGATAATACAGTGAAACACAATATTGTCTTTGCCTATAAAGTGCACCAGTTTGGTATCTTCATTGCACCAGTAATCGGCCCAGCTTTGCGGCAGTAGTTCTTTGGTAGCAGAAATGTAGCCTATGGGTGCGTCAAACCAAACGTATAATACCTTACCTTCGGCATTGGGCAGGGGTACCGGCACGCCCCAGTTGCTGTCACGGGTCATGGCACGGGGTTGTAGCCCATTGTCCAGCCAGCTTTTGCACTGACCATATACATTAGGCTTCCAATCCTCTTTTTTGCCATCTACTATCCATTCTTTCAGAAATTGCTCATATTCATTGAGCGGAAAATACCAGTGTTTAGTAGCTTTTTTTACCGGTTGGACATTACTCAGTGCCGAGCGCGGATTGATAAGCTGATCCGGAGAGAGTGTACTGCCACACTTTTCGCATTGGTCGCCATAGGCATTTTCATTGCTACAGATGGGGCAGGTACCTACAATATATCTATCGGCCAGAAAAGTTTGCTTTTCTTCGTCAAAATATTGCTGGCTTTCTTTTTCTTCAAATTTCCCTTCATCGTATAGTTTTTTGAAGAAAGCCTGCGCTGTTTCTCTATGCAAAGCGGTGCTGGTACGGGAAAAAATATCAAAAGATATACCCATCTGCGCAAAACTGTCGCTAATGATTTTGTTGTACTTGTCCACAACAGCCTCCGGAGTCACGCCCTCTTTCATAGCGCGAATAGCTATGGGCACCCCATGCTCGTCCGTACCGCAGATAAATTTTACATCTCTTTTCTGAGCGCGTTGATAACGCACATATATGTCCGATGGTAGGTAAGCGCCCGCCAGGTGACCTATATGCACCGGCCCGTTGGCATAAGGAAGGGCAGCTGTTACCAGTATTCTTTTGTAATTTTTTTCCATGCTGCAAAGGTAATTTTTTTTACTCTCGCACCGAAAAGCTTTGCTTAGTCTTTGGTATTTTAACCCAGATTACGCATTAGGAATTTAAAAGAAAATTATTATGGCAAATAATCCACAAAATAGTGAAAAAAGCATAATAAATTATGGTTTTTGAGCTATTGAAGTGGATTAGAAGCAAGAATAATTTTATATAAAGA
>DATGQB010000088.1:0-11431 GCA_035304405.1 Edaphocola sp. | reverse complement strand
TCTTTATATAAAATTATTCTTGCTTCTAATCCACTTCAATAGCTCAAAAACCATAATTTATTATGCTTTTTTCACTATTTTGTGGATTATTTGCCATAATAATTTTCTTTTAAATTCCTAATGCGTAATCTGGGTTAAAATTACAGTTTCTGTTATGTTGAAAATAGGATTGACAGGTGGTATAGGTTCCGGCAAAAGCGTGGTGGCAAAAATATTTTCGGTTTTGCAAATACCGGTGCTGGATGCAGACAGCTTTGCCAAAGAAATTATGAACGATAATCCGGAAGTAAAGGCTCAGCTGCTGGCTGCCTTCGGTGATGAGATATTCCAGTCGGGTAATTTAGACAGGTCGCTGCTGGCGCAAATGGTCTTTAATAATACAGAAAAGTTGAAGCAATTGAATGCCATCGTACATCCTGCAGTGCGAAAATATGGCCATATCTGGATGGAAGAGCAGCATGCTCCCTATGTGGTAAAGGAAGCAGCATTGTTTTTTGAAAGTGGTTCTGAAGAGGATATGGACTTAATGGTAGGAGTGTCTGCTCCAGAGTCGTTAAGACTGTCCCGAGCCATGAACCGAGACGGAGTCGATGAGGCTTCGGTACGCAAACGTATGGCCGCACAGATGCCTCAGGAGGAGAAAATGCAGCGTTGTGATTACGTAATTTATAACGACGAAACTCATTCGCTAATAGAACAAGTCTTACATTTGCATCGTATTTTTATTGATCAATCAGCAAGTTAATATGGCGCTTTCATCAGATAGTAATAGTTTATTAGATATTTCTGCAATTCAGCATTTGCCCAATGGCCGTGTGGCTATTGTATATACCGAATGGAATGATAAAATTGTAGCGGAGCAGATAGCTGGAGCAGAACGCATTGCGGCTCAGACCGGTAATACCATTAGTCATAAAATTCAGGTGCCCGGTAGTTTTGAACTGCCATTCGCAGTGAAGGCCTTGTATGAGGCTACAGCCCACAAGGCAGATGCGCCCCAGGCAATAATAGTTTTCGGAGCTGTGATTAGAGGCGGTACGCCTCACTTCGACTATGTGTGCAAGGCGGTGACGGAAGGCGTATTGCAATTAAATCTTTCACTACCTATTCCCACGATATTCGGAGTTTTGACCTTGGATAATGAGCAGCAAGCTTGGGAAAGACTTGGCGGTGTACATGGGCATAAGGGCGAAGAAGCTATGATTGCAGCGCTTAAAATGATTGCCATGAAGCAAAGTCTGTAGGGATTTTTTGCCGCTAAAACTTAATCCAAATTTTTCGGTCTCTAAATATCAAAGAGTCAGTATCATCGCAGATGATATTGACTCTTTTTTCGTTTTTATGCAATAAATATTAGGCATCACAATACCTTTGGGCTACAGCCAATGGATGGAAGAGAAAATATGTAAGGTCAAAAAAAGACCAATGTCCACATCCGACATTGGTCTCTTAATATGCTTTAAGCTTAACTTATCTGCCAAGTTTCGCTTTCAAATTTTGGTCTAATACTTCTAAGAACTCTTCTGTGTACAGATAGTGCTCTCCATGCTGAACTTTATTGCCGTGGATACAAACAGCCAGGTCTTTGGTCATTTTGCCAGACTCAACTGTCTCTATACAAACAGCTTCAAGTGATCTACAGAAATCTATCAACTCCTGATTATTGTCGAGCTTGCCTCTAAACTCCAGACCTCTCGTCCATGCAAAAATTGATGCAATTGGGTTGGTAGAAGTCGGGTTGCCTTTTTGGTGCTCACGGTAGTGTCTGGTTACTGTTCCGTGTGCAGCCTCAGCCTCCATAGTTTTTCCGTCCGGCGTCACCAGTGTGGAAGTCATCAGGCCTAAAGAACCAAAGCCTTGTGCCACGGTGTCAGACTGTACATCACCATCATAGTTTTTACAAGCCCATACAAAGTTACCATTCCATTTTAGTGCAGATGCCACCATGTCATCTATCAGACGATGCTCATAGGTAATGCCGGCTGCTTCAAATGCTGCTTTGAACTCGTTTTGGTAGATTTCTTCGAAGATATCTTTAAAGCGACCATCATATTTTTTAAGGATGGTATTTTTAGTAGATAGGTACAAAGGCCATTTTTTATTTAGAGCCTGATTAAAACAAGCTCTGGCGAAGCCTTTGATGCTCTCATCTGTATTATACATAGCCAAAGCCACGCCATCTCCTTTGAAGTTATACACTTCAAATTCTTGTACGCTGCCATCTTCACCTTCAAATTTTACAGTGAGCTTGCCCGGCCCCTTCGTTACAAAGTCGGTAGCGCGATATTGGTCACCAAACGCATGACGGCCTATACAGATAGGAGCTGTCCAGTTGGGTACCAGTCGTGGTACGTTTTTACATACGATTGGCTCTCTAAACACAGTACCGTCAAGGATATTTCTGATGGTGCCGTTTGGAGATTTCCACATTTGCTTGAGATTAAACTCTTTTACACGCTGCTCATCAGGAGTGATGGTAGCGCATTTGATACCTACGCCGTATTCTTTAATGGCATTGGCAGCATCTATAGTCACTTGGTCATTGGTAGCATCGCGGTGCTCAATGCCAAGGTCATAATATTTAATGTCCACATCTATATATGGAAGAATAAGTTTATCCTTAATAAACTTCCAAATAATTCGGGTCATCTCATCTCCGTCCAGTTCAACAACCGGATTGGCTACTTTAATTTTTGCACTCATATCAAATAATGGTTTATTCAGTCTTTTGGTCAATTATTAATAATCACAAGCGATTAAAGTCTTGGCGAAAATAATAAAAATCGTAGGATTTGCGCTTTTGTATCTACTCCTTATTTAAAAAAATCTGCAAAAGCTGCTTTTAAGTCCGGGAAACGGAACTGGTAGCCATGTTGTGGCAATACTTTAGAAATGGTATAATAACTATCTAGTGCCAGATAGGGTTCTGTGTTGGTGATGGGTGCCGTTAGGCGCACCAGCCATGCAGGAGCCGGCAGGCCTATAGGCACTTTGAGTGCTCTTCTCAATGTGCGCATAAATTCACGATTGCTTAGGGGCTCAGGTGCGGCGAGATTCACCGGGCCTTCAATGCTTCTGTCGGTCATTATCAGTTTTAGAATACCGTATGCATCTTCTATATGTATCCAGCTCATCATTTGCCTGCCCGAGCCTACAGTGCCCCCAAGGCCCCGGCGGCTCAGCGCTACAAGGGTGTCCATAATACCACCGCTAGCAGCGAGCACAATGCCCGTGCGCAATACTACTCTTCTGGTATTGGGCAGTTGGGGCTGGAAAAAAGCATCCTCCCAGGCTTTGCATACTTGATACATAAAACAATCGTCACCGGTAGGGTCATATTCAGTATAGGCCTTGTCATAAGATCTGGGATAAATAGTGTTCCCTCCGGCATTTATCCATAATCTGGGGGCATTCCGGCATAGCTGCATGGCGGTTGCAATGTCGCGGGTGCTTTGCACCCGACTTTCCACAATCAGCCGCCTGTTTTCGGGAGTGTGCCGGCAACCTATAGTATGTCCACAAAGATTGATGACAGTATCGCACTGCTCCATAGTATTGACAATGGCATCTTTATCTTCCCAGCATAGGGGGCCACTTCTGCCTAAACTATGCACCATGTAGCCTTCTGCCTCAAGCCTTTGTTTGAAAAAACTGCCCAGAAATCCACTGGCGCCTGCAATTAAAACCTGCTGCATATGCTATAATTTTTTAGGGTGGGTGATATTGCTGGGCAAAAATCCCCCTGTATCTACCCCGAAGGTAACTTTTTTTATTTATTAACTTTGATGGCGGAAAAGGAAAAACATAATCAATCAATTAGTATTTAACAACATGAAAAAAATTACATTCAGCATCGTAGCAGGCTTGCTACTGATTACAAGTGGTGTTAGTGCACAAGACAATCTGGTAAAAGCTACCAGCACAACCAATGTAGCGGCAGACAAAAAAGCCTTTAAGTTCACAGAAGTAATCAATATCGAAAGAACTGGTGTAGAAAACCAAGGTAGCTCAGGTACCTGCTGGAGCTATTCAACAGGTTCATTCCTGGAGTCCGAAATGATTAAAGCTGGTCGCCAACCGGTGCAGCTGTCAAAAATCTTTCATGCACGTAAGCAATACGAAGATAAAGCAGACGTGTATGTGCGTATGGAAGGTAATATAGGCTGGGGCGACGGTGGTGAAGCGCATGACGTTATCAATAGCCTCAGAAAATATGGTACTATGCCGGCTGAGGTGTATACCGGTCTTACCAATGGTGCTACGCGCAACAATTTTGCTGAAATGCAGTCCGTGCTCGAAGGTATCCTCAAGGGTGTTGTGGCTAAAAAGAATGGTACTATCAATCCCGTATGGAAAAATCTGGTAAAAGCTACACTTGATGCATATTTGGGTGAAGTGCCTGAAGAATTTACCTATAATGGCAAAAAATACACTCCAAAATCTTTCGCTAAAGAGGTTGTGGGCCTTAATCCAGACGACTATATCGAGTTTATCTCTCAAACCAACACTCCATACTGGGAAAAAGCTATGATGATGGTTCCGGATAACTGGTCTTTCCAATGGGTGCATAATATTCCAATGGAAGATATCACTAATATCATTGACAATGCCCTGAAAAATGGCTATACCGTAGCATGGGCCACAGACGTGTCTGAGCCTTATTTCTCATGGCCTAATGGCGTAGCATATGTTCCTGAAAATGCGCTTTCGCTCGATGCCAGAAGAATGAAAAAGGAAGAAAGAGAAGCTTTGTTTACCGAAGTGCGTCCTGAATTGAAAATCACTCCTGAGATACGTCAAATAGGTTTGGATAATCAGTCTACTACCGACGACCATGGTATGCATATCGTAGGCCTTTCTAAAGACCAAAATGGCAAAGAATACTACATTGTAAAAAACTCATGGGGTGAAGACAATGATTATAAAGGTTATATCCACGTGTCTAAAGCTTATGTTCAGTTCAAGACCACTAGTATTCTCCTCAATAAGAAAGGAGTTCCTTCCTCAATTATGAAGAAGCTAAAATAATCTCAATAATAAGGAATCAACAAAAGGGGCTGCTCATCTATGGGCTAGCCCTTTTTATTTTTTTTAGGGCGTGCCCCGCCGCCAAATAGATAAGTGCGCAAATCTTGCTCCCACAAACCACCCTCGCATGACTACATCTGAGCTGGCGGCGGGTCGGGCCATCCATTGCAAGTCCTCGCAGTGCTCCACTGCGTTGCGCACGCTGCGGGCTTTTCATTGCTGTCCCTCACGCGCTTCTTGAAAGGGCTTCATACTTCTTTTATATTTTCCAATAAATGCCGGCGGTAAATACTCCTTTTGAGCCAAATGCGAGTTCTGCAAAGCCACCAAAAGTTCTTCCCCAGGTAGCACCAATAGCGGTGAGCTGTGCCGAGGGGTAAAAACAGTTGGTTTTATCTACATCTTCCGGATAGGTAGGGCTTTGGTCGGTTCCTTTAATGGTGTATTTTCCATAGCCACCACCTAAAAGCAGGCCAGAATATAAGGTGAGGTTTTTTTGTTGCCACCATTTATAGTTCATACCCACGCATAGCGTGTAGAAATTCCGGAAGTGAGTAATAGCACTTTGGTTCACTTCGTCATAATATGCAGTACGCTCATAATCGCCTTGCACCACAAATTCGGTGTTGGGATTAGAGCTCCATGCATATCGTAGACTTAAGGGGATGAGCGCAGCGTTACCATCTACTACTTTATCCGATTTGCGGGTGTACCAGGAGTTGTTCTTTGCTGGTAGGCTTCCGGGCAGCACCACGCCTAGCTGTAGCTTATGATAGCTATTGCCGTACTTTTGCCCTTTGGCATTGTACATGCTCACACTTCCGCTTTTATACTTTTGTGCCCATCCTGTCTGTGCCAGAAGAGCCAATGCTGCCGCGCTTAAAAGTTTTAGTCTCATACCCAATCCAATATTTTTTTGCTGCCTTTTTAATTAACGCTTTAAGGATAAGTTTTCTTGTCTTTGATGCCTGCTTATGCTTGGCCTCTTTTTACAATGAAACATTTTGCTCCTTTGTAGCTTTATGAAAAATCAAGCATCAACAAAGATATTGATTCGCAGGTTTATTGCAGATATATTGCCAGAGTATTTTCTCCAGGGCGCACTCCATATAACACCCATTAATGAGGCATTGGGGCATAGGATTGTTTTGTGATTAGCCAATACAATTAGATATTAATCTTTACCTTTGTTAGCCAAAATAATCATCTCATTAATTGTTGAATGCGAAAAGATTTTTCTAAGATACAGTTTAAGAATGTACTAGGAGCAGGGGCTCAGCCTGCCAATAGCCAATCATTCATGACTGCCGAGGGTATCGCCCTACGTACCAATTACAGCCTAGCCGATATTAAGGATAAAAAACAATTGCAGTTAGCCGCGGGCATTCCGCCTTTCTTAAGAGGTCCATACAGTAGTATGTATGTGCAACGTCCGTGGACCATCCGCCAGTATGCAGGTTTTAGTACAGCAGAGGAGAGCAATGCTTTCTACCGCCGCAATCTGGCTGCAGGTCAGAAAGGGCTATCTGTAGCGTTTGACCTTGCTACACACCGTGGTTACGACAGTGACCATGAGCGCGTTGTGGGCGATGTAGGTAAGGCAGGCGTAGCTATCGATTCTGTGCAGGATATGAAAATACTCTTCGACCAGATTCCTCTGGATAAGATGAGCGTGTCCATGACCATGAATGGTGCGGTATTGCCAGTTCTGGCTTTCTATATTGTAGCAGCAGAAGAGCAGGGGGTGTCTATGGAGCAGCTGTCGGGCACTATCCAGAATGATATCCTCAAGGAGTTTATGGTGCGCAACACCTATATCTATCCTCCGGAGCATTCTATGCGCATTATTGCAGATATTTTTGAGTTTACGGCTAAGCACATGCCCAAATTCAACTCCATATCTATTTCGGGCTATCATATGCAAGAGGCCGGTGCTACTGCCGATATCGAATTGGCCTACACACTTGCCGATGGTCTGGAATATATCCGCACCGGCATCAAAGCCGGAATGAATGTGGATGATTTTGCACCAAGACTTTCTTTCTTCTGGGCTATTGGCATGAATCATTTTATGGAGATTGCCAAAATGCGTGCCGCACGCATGCTCTGGGCCAAGCTGGTAAAACAGTTTAATCCTAAAAATGAAAAAAGTATGGCGCTCCGTACCCACTGCCAAACCAGTGGTTGGAGCCTTACGGAGCAAGACCCCTTTAATAATGTGGCGCGTACAGCCATCGAGGCGCTTGCCGCGGCGATGGGGCATACCCAAAGTTTGCATACCAATGCATTGGATGAGGCTATTGCCTTGCCTACCGACTTTAGTGCCCGCATTGCCCGTAATACTCAGATTATCCTTCAGGAAGAGACAGATATCTGTAGAACGGTGGACCCTTGGGGGGGCTCTTATTATGTAGAATACCTTACCGAGCAAATAGCGGAGAAAGCCTGGAAACTTATCGAAGAGGTAGAGGCTCTGGGTGGTATGGCCAAGGCTATCGAAACGGGTGTGCCAAAAATGCGTATCGAAGAGGCTGCAGCTAAAAAGCAGGCTCGTATTGATGCCGGCTTGGATACGATTGTTGGGGTGAATAATTATACTACAGATGAGCAATCTGATATCGAAATTCTCGAAGTAGATAATACCAAAGTGCGTCAGCAACAGCTGGAGCGTCTTAACGAACTTAAGGCACACCGAGATAATGAAGCGGTACAAATTGCACTGCATAATCTGAAAGAAGCTGCACGCAGTGGTAATGGTAATTTGCTGGCCCTGGCTATAGAAGCTGCCAGACATAGAGCTACTCTGGGCGAGATTTCTTATGCACTGGAAGAAGTATTTGGTCGCTATCAGGCCAAAATAAGAAGTATTGCGGGCGTTTATTCTAAAGAGATAGCTATGGATGAAGATTTTAAAAAGGCTTGTGAGCTGGCAGATGAATTTGCAGCCGAGGAAGGTCGCCGACCAAGAATTATGGTGGCCAAAATGGGACAGGATGGTCATGACAGGGGCGCTAAGGTGATAGCCACCAGCTTTGCCGACCTTGGATTTGACGTAGATATCGGACCGTTGTTCCAGACACCTGCCGAAGTAGCCAAACAAGCTGTGGAGAATGATGTGCACATACTGGGTGTGTCAAGCCTTGCGGCCGGCCATAAAACTTTGGTGCCTCAGGTGATTGAAGAGTTGAAAAAATACGGCCGTGACGATATCATGGTAGTAGCCGGAGGGGTGATACCGCAGCAAGACTATGAGTTTTTATACAATGCCGGTGTGAGCTTCGTCTTCGGACCGGGAACCATCATCGCCAAAGCGGCTATCGGTATCCTGAACAAACTCATGGAAGAGTAGGCATTCCACCGCTTAGGGTATTTAGAGAAAAGTGTAAGTGTATACTTGCTGGGAGCGAAGCACACTTACACTTCTCAATTTTTCTATAATTTATTTGCCCATATTTTCGTTCTATTGGCAGATACAATAAATTTACTACGATTTACATGCAAAGAAAAAAATGCTTGCCTATCCTTGCTGTGCTGATGCTTATGGCTGCTTTGCTATCGTCTTGCCGGAAGTTGCCACAAGCAGTTTCCAGCGGTCAGTTGGGATTTTCTGTGGATACTTTACTTTTTGATACAGTGTTTACAGACCGCGGTACTTCTACCCGCAGTGTTAAGATTATTAACAAAGAAAGTCAACGTATTCATATTAGCAATCTTCGTTTGTTCCGTGGTGAACATTCTCCTTATTTTCTAAATGTAAATGGTAAAAGCGGTAAAGTATTAAATGATATTTATGTAGAGGCTAATGACAGTATCTGGGTTTTTGCTTCGGTATTTATCGATCCGGGTAATCAGGATGAGCCCTTCGTGGTAGAAGACAGATTGGTAGCTCAGGTAGGCACGGATGAGTATAATCTGCCCATTCTGGCATATGGGCAGGACGCTATTTATATCACTGATAGTGTATTGAGCAGTCAGACTTGGACCAAGGACAAGCCTTATGTAATCATTCACAATGCTTTGGTAGATGAAGGGGAGCTGCTCAGCATTGAAGCGGGTACCAGAGTATATATGCATGGAGATTCCCGCTTGTATGTCTTAGGCTCTTTACAGATTAATGGTACTAAGGAGGATTCTGTAGTGTTTCAGGGCGACAGAATTGACAGAAGAATATATTTTGATGAATCCGGAGAAGATTTTGCTAATGGTGCGCGCGGTGAGTGGGGTGGCTTGTATTTCGCGCAAACCAGTTACAACAATCGCATCAATTATGCCTACTTTAAAAATGGAGGAGCTTCCACTTACTTGGGTTCATCTCCGGTATTGGACGCTACTATTCAGGTAGACCCTGATACCCTCCTGAACGGGCAGCCCAAACTGACCATTACTAATAGCGTTATTCGTAACTCTGCCGGATATGGCATCTTTGCTTATAATGGCAGCATCAAGGCCGAAAACTGCTTAATTTTTGCTTCTGCCAAAGAGAATGTGGCCTTAGTGCTAGGGGGTAATTATGAATTTATCGGTTGTACCCTCGCCAATTTCACATCTCGATTGAGCACACCTACCCAGCAGTTTTATGGGGTGGTAGCACTCAATTTTTATGCTACGGGTAATAATCAATATCTGGCAGCACCTTTGACGGCAAACTTTAGTAACTGTATTATTTATGGTAATATGGCGAATGAGTTTTTTGCCAATAAGGTAGATGATGTATCTGCATCGGTAACATTGAACCATTGTTTGCTTAAGCAAAACGAAGCATTGCCGGCTTGGGTGAGCGCTAATAGCAATTTGTTTAATGAAAATCCATTGTTTGTCAATACCGAATCTAATTACTTAAATATTGCGGCAGATGATTATCATCTGGACGAGGGCTCGCCGGCTCGCGGCCGTGGTGTTTTTCTGCCGGGTATGCTCAGCAATGACATTGAGGGTACACCCAGAGGTAATCCGCCCTCAATAGGTTGTTACGAATAAGTCTTTTTTTTTGTTTATTAATAAATTCGCGTAATATGAAGCATTTGTTACTATCTGTTTGCTTGTTTGCCTTTTTGGGCACCGCCACGGCGCAGCATAGAAATACCAAAATCTCCGTTGGTACAGAGGCACCGGAGTTGGTTTTTAACAACCCTGATGGAAAGGAGTTGAAGTTGAGTGATATCAATAAAAAGCGCTATGTGCTTGTTGACTTCTGGGCGAGCTGGTGCGGCCCTTGTCGCAGAGCCAATCCCGGCTTGGTGCAGTTTTATACAGATTATTCTAAAAAGAAATTTAAAGGCGCTAAGAAGGGATTGGAAATCCTGAGTGTGTCTTTAGATAAGGACCACGCTGCATGGGTCAAAGCCATCAAAGATGATAGTCTGTATTGGCAATATCATATGAGTGACCTGAAGGGCTGGTCTTCCGACGCGGCCACACTATATGGTGTACAATTTATCCCTCAGGCATTCCTGCTAGATCCCAATGGAAAGGTTATAGGTATGTACCTGACGGCAGACCAGGCATTAGCAGATATCGAACAGCTGGTTGATACAGATAAGAGAAAGAAGTTCCTTGGTATTTTTTAAATAACAAATCGTAACAAAAATTGAGTAAAATATTAATTATCACTGCACCTTCCGGAGCCGGCAAATCAACAATTACCAAAAGATTATTACAGGAGTTTCCTAAGCTGAAGTTCTCAGTTTCTGCTTGTACGCGTAATCCTCGTGGCACTGAAAAGCATGGTGTTGATTACTACTTCATTTCGGTAGAGGAGTTTAAGCAGAAAATCGAAGAGCAAGCTTTCGTGGAATGGGAGATGGTGTATGAGGGGAAATATTATGGTACATTAAAATCAGAACTTCATAGAATTTGGGATAATGGAGAGATGCCTCTTTTTGATATCGACGTGAAAGGAGCCATGAAGGTAAAAGAGATTTATGGAGATAAAGCGGTGTCTGTTTTTATCAAAGTGCCAGACCTCGATGTGCTCAGAAAGCGGCTCGAAGCTCGCAATACAGACAGGCCTGAAGCGATAGACGAGCGTATCAAAAAAGCATCCTATGAGGAAAGTTTTGCAGACCGTTTTGATTATATAGTGCTAAATGACGTCTTGGAAGATGCCGTGGCTCAAGTAAGGAGCATTGTTCACTCGATGTTTGCGGAATAGACACGCATACAATTTGTAAAGATTAAAAGCGCAGCTGAGTAAAGCAGTGCGCTATTAATAAAAAAGGCAGCGGAGAGTATATCCGTTGCCTTTTGTTTGTGCTCCATTGTCGCATTATCCCAGATTACGCATTAGGAATTTAAAAGAAAATTATTATGGCAAATAATCCACAAAATAGTGAAAAAAGCATAATAAATTATGGTTTTTGAGCTATTGAAGTGGATTAGAAGCAAGAATAATTTTATATAAAGA
>DATGQB010000087.1:0-4949 GCA_035304405.1 Edaphocola sp. | reverse complement strand
AATTTAAAAGAAAATTATTATGGCAAATAATCCACAAAATAGTGAAAAAAGCATAATAAATTATGGTTTTTGAGCTATTGAAGTGGATTAGAAGCAAGAATAATTTTATATAAAGAGTCTAATGCGTAATCTGGGTTTATTAGCGAGGGCGCTATGTAGATATTATAAAAAGTTTTTGATAACGAAGCTTAACTTTGTAGCGCTATTTAGCTCAATACTAGAAAATAACCATGTCAGATTATATAGAGATTTTAGGTGCGCGGGTTCATAATTTAAAAAACATTGACGTTTCCATACCAAAAAACAAACTGGTAGTGATTACCGGATTAAGCGGGAGCGGCAAGTCCTCTCTGGCTTTTGATACCATATTTGCAGAAGGTCAGCGCCGCTATATGGAGAGCTTCTCTGCCTATGCCAGACAGTTTATGGGCGATCTGGAACGCCCGGATGTGGATAAAATATCAGGATTATCTCCGGTGATTTCCATAGAGCAAAAAACCACCAATAGAAACCCACGCTCAACCGTGGGCACCATTACCGAGGTTTATGACTTCATGCGCCTTCTTTTTGCCAGAATCGGTAAAGCACATTCTTATATAAGTGGCAAACCGATGACCAAATTCTCAGAAGGAGAAATCATAGACCAGATTTATAAAACCCTTAGGGGACAAAAAATTGTATTGCTAGCTCCAATAGTGAGGGGAAGGAAAGGGCATTACCGGGAGCTTTTTGAGCAATTGCAAAAGCAAGGCTATGTAAAGGTGAGGATTGACGGCAAAATCGAAGACCTACGCCCAAAAATGCAACTGGACAGATACAAAGTGCATAATATTGAGCTGGTTGTAGACAGACTAGTAGTAAATGAAGATAGCCGCACCAGGCTCAGTCTTAGTTTACAGAAAGCGCTACATTTAGGTAAGGGGCTTTTATTTGTGCAACTGCATGAAAGCGATACCATCCAGCAATACAGCAAACATCTGATGGATACTGAAAATGGTATTTCGTATGAAGACCCATCACCTAATACTTTTTCGTTCAACTCGCCATATGGCGCTTGCCCGCATTGCAAAGGGCTAGGCGTAGTGCATACCATCGACCAAGCATCGGTAATACCAGACCCGGAAAAAAGTATTGCTCAGGGGGGAATAGCCCCTTTGAGAGAGGCACGTGAAGCCCAGAGTTACAAGTTGGCAGCCAAATTTGCAAAGGCTAACAAAATAGACGTGCATCAACCTGTAGGAAGCCTTAATCAAGAGCAGCTTAATCTGATGCTTTATGGCAACCTTGAGGGTAAGATTACCTACCAGCCTTCGGAGGGAAGCGGCTACTCCTACATGGACCAAAGTGTGTATGAAGGTGTGCTCAACATGATGCTGCGCTGGTTTAACGAATCTCCTTCAGATTATGTAAGAGACTGGGCAGAGCAGTTTATGCAACTGAGCACATGCCCGGAATGTGAAGGAGCCCGACTAAAACGCGAAAGTCTCTCATTCTTACTAAATGGTAAAAACATAGCACAACTGGCAGAAATGCCCCTAAACGAACTCTTGCAATGGTTCGAAAATATAGAATCAGTTCTCAACCCTAAAGAACAACTTATTGCCAAAGACATTCTCAAAGAGATTAGAGACCGGCTAGGCTTTTTGCTAGAAGTGGGCTTGCACTATCTGGTGCTCAACCGGGCATCCAAAACCTTGAGCGGTGGAGAGTCGCAAAGGATAAGACTGGCCACGCAGATTGGTTCCAAACTCGTGGGCATTACTTATATATTGGACGAGCCCTCAATAGGCCTGCACCAGAGAGATAATCATCAGCTCATCAATGCTCTGAAAAATCTTAGAGATGGGGGAAATTCTGTGCTCGTGGTAGAACACGATAAGGATATCATGATGGCGGCAGACTATGTAATAGATATTGGACCGGCAGCAGGCGTACATGGAGGCAGAATTGTATCTGAAGGGAGCCCGAAGGAAATTTTAAAAGCTCAGAGTATCACCGCTCAGTATTTGAATCAGGAAAAAAATATTATAGTCCCCAAGGAGCGACGCAAAGGCAATGGCAACATCTTGTCGCTTATTGGTGCTAAAGGAAATAATTTGAAAGGAGTATCGGTGCATATACCCCTTGGCAGCTTTACTTGTGTAACAGGCGTTTCGGGCTCGGGAAAATCTACCTTAATCAATGAAACCTTATACCCCATACTCTCAAAACACTGCTATCCACAAAGCAAGATGACTCCGATGCCTTACGAAAAGGTAGAGGGGCTCGAATTTATAGATAAAGTAATAGAGATAGACCAAAGTCCCATAGGCAGAACACCCCGCAGCAATCCGGCAACCTATTGCGGATTCTTCAACGACATCAGGCAACTATTTGCCATGGTACCCGAGGCCAAAATAAGAGGCTACAATGCCGGCAGATTCAGCTTTAATGTAAAAGGCGGCAGATGCGAGGAATGCCATGGTGGTGGTATGCGGGTGATAGAAATGAATTTTCTGCCGGATGTATATATACCCTGTGAAAAATGCCAGGGTAAGCGATACAATAGAGAGACACTTGAAATAAGATACAAGGGCAAGTCTATCTCAGACGTATTGGAAATGACCGTGCATGATGCGGTAGAATTCTTTGTAAACGTGCCTAGTCTGCACAGAAAAATAAAGACTTTGCAGGATGTAGGACTGGGATATATTACACTTGGCCAGTCGGCAGTCACACTAAGCGGAGGCGAAGCTCAGAGGGTCAAACTTGCTACCGAGCTGTCTAAAAAAGATACAGGAAAAACTATCTACATTCTTGATGAGCCATCAACCGGCCTACATTTTGAGGATATTCAGCATTTGCTCAATGTGCTCAACAAACTTGTGGATAGAGGCAATACCGTAGTAGTAATTGAGCATAATCTTGACATTATAAAAGTGGCCGATTACATCATCGATATTGGTCCGGAAGGTGGTCAAGGCGGCGGAAGGGTGGTGGCACAGGGTAGTCCGGAACAGATTGCTAAGAGCAAGCTAAGCCATACCGGTCGCTTTCTTAAAGAAGAACTCAAGCAGGGTCAATAGTATCTTGTTAACAACTTTAATAAAGGAAATGATGAAATTTTGCGGTTTTGACAGACCGAGGCTGATTTAGATATTGATTTAATTTGCAATTAAATATAAAGTTTCATAACTTAACATCGAATAAGCATTTATTAACCAACAAAAACAAAACAAGATTATGGGTTTCATCCAAGAATTCAAAGAATTTGCCGTTAAAGGCAATGTAATGGACCTTGCAGTGGGTGTAATCATCGGAGGCGCCTTTGGCAAGATTATAGATAGCGTAGTAAACGATTTGGTGATGCCCGTAGTCGCTGCTGTAATAGGACAGCCGGATTTTTCCAATCTCTACCTTATCATCCGCAAAGCAGAGGGTGTAGATAATACCGTGTACAAATCACTGGCAGAAGCGCGAGAGGCCGGCCATACAGTTTTTGCTTATGGCAATTTCATAACTGTACTGATCCAGTTCTTATTATTGGCATTGGTAATCTTTATGATGGTAAAAGGTATTAACAAACTGAAGAAAACCGAAGAACCAGCTCCTGCACCTGAGGAGCCATCAAGCACAGACAAACTTTTGATGGAAATCAGAGACAGCTTGAAAAATAAATAATCAATATTAAAAAGCGTGTAGTAGCAAAACCCCGAGCACTACACGCTTTTTTTGTTTACCTACTCTAATTCCGGCCAGAAATTACAGGCCTCATGTAAGTAGATTTGATCCCAAATTTTACGGAGCTATACGCAAGACAATACGCACAGGCGACTGAAAATGGCAAAGCCTTTATACACAAAGTATAGTATGAGCCTGCCTAGCTATTAAAGCTTAATCAATTAATAGAGACAAAACACAGCGAACGTAGCATCACCGAGCATTCTGCTAGCTCAATGCTGCCTTAGGCACAGGCACAAAAAATTCTGCGCCCATGGCTTCTTTGGCTTCGATGCGCCGGAGCAGACGCAGAATAACTTTATTCATTGCACTACTAAAGCCAGCCCCCTGAATCTTATTCTCAAGATTGTTTATTCCGGCTCAAAATCTACACTTATTGCATTGATACAATAACGCATTCCGGTAGGTTCGGGGCCATCGTCGAAGATATGACCTAGATGTGACTCGCAGCGGGCACACAGCACTTCTATCCTATGCATGCCGTATGACAAATCTTCACGATACAGCATATTGTTTTTCTGCAATGGCTCGAAAAAACTAGGCCAGCCACACATGGAGGTAAACTTCGCAGTGGAGGCAAATAATGGATTCCCACAAACGGCACAATAATACTTACCTTGAGTTTCATCTTTCCACATATTGCCGGTAAAGGCCCGCTCGGTGCCGCCCTCCCTGGCCACATGATATAAATCCGGACTTAAGATTTCGGCCCACTCTTCATTGCTCAGACTGAGTTTTGTAGTATCTGTACGGGAATAGTATTGATGTTTCATAACTTGATTGGAATTTTGAGCAGCAGTATTGCATGCGGATAGTTGTAGCACACTAGCTACCAACAGTAATATGGGAATTCCGGAACCTAACATCTGCTGCATTAATTTACCTAATAGCAAATTTAAGTATCCAAGATTATAGTTTAGGTTAAAGTCTTGGTCACCGACGGGTAAGTATAAAACTATGTGGACAGGATTGCCTCAGGCGCTGCAGCCGCTTTCGACATGGAGCAACATACTTTACCTGGCGTTCTAGCTTAGGCTAGCTACAAGCCTGTAAGGGAAAATTTCCTTTTGAAATCACACTACATTCATACTTTAACCCAGATTACGCATTAGGAATTTAAAAGAAAATTATTATGGCAAATAATCCACAAAATAGTGAAAAAAGCATAATAAATTATGGTTTTTGAGCTATTGAAGTGGATTAGAAGCAAGAATAATTTTATATAAAGA
>DATGQB010000086.1:0-9801 GCA_035304405.1 Edaphocola sp. | reverse complement strand
TCTTTATATAAAATTATTCTTGCTTCTAATCCACTTCAATAGCTCAAAAACCATAATTTATTATGCTTTTTTCACTATTTTGTGGATTATTTGCCATAATAATTTTCTTTTAAATTCCTAATGCGTAATCTGGGTTAAAGTTGTTGGTTAAATTTGACCTGGCTCTTGTAGTTGCGGTTATTTATATTTAGGACATAATTTTAGATTGATAATGAAAGAGATGATTCCACCTGTGTCCAGAGCCTTGTTGGCTCAGGAGCTCAATTCGAGTACATTTTTGCGCTACACCAATAAGGGGAGCAATGAACTTTATATTGTAAACGACAAGAATGCGCCCAATACTTTATTGGAGATTGGTAGATTACGCGAGTTGAGTTTCAGGGAGAGCGGGGGCGGCACCGGTCTTGACTGTGATTTGGATGATTATGATAGCGGCCCGTATGCCTATCAGCAACTGATAGTCTGGGACCCGGACGCTCAGGAGATTATTGGAGGCTACAGATTTATTAAATGTAAAGACGCGATTGACGCAGAGGGTAAGATTCATCTTTCTACAACACATTATTTTGATTTCTCTGATCGATTTGTGAAGGAGTACCTGCCCCATACTATAGAATTAGGCAGGAGCTTTGTGCAACCCAAGTATCAAGGTAAGGAAGGAGGCAAAAAGTCTTTGTTCAGTCTGGATAACTTATGGGATGGTTTAGGCGCTTTGGTGGTACTGAATCCTGATATTCACTACTTTTTTGGTAAGGTAACGATGTATAAGTCTTTCGACACAGAAGCACGAGACCATATTTTAGCCTTCATGCATAGTCGCTTCCCGGATTCTGAAGGCTTACTTAAGGCCAAACCGGAACTTCGTGTAGGTATCAGTACTGAAATAGCCGCCTTTTCAGAAAAGGTTAAGGAAATGGATTATAAGTCTGCATATAATTTGCTGACCAGCATCGTGAAGAGTCGGGGTGAATCGGTTCCACCGCTTATTAATAGCTATATGAGTTTGAGCAGTACTATGCGCACTTTCGAAACCGCCAACAATCCAGATTTTGGTGGGGTGGAGGAGACTTGCATATTGATAACTATTAAGGACATCTTTCCGGAGAAGTCAGAGCGCCATGTGAGCACTTTTGACGAGTCATCCTCAAATCTATCATGACTTTTAAAAAATACCGTTAATTTTACGCATGGATTTTAAGAATAGTACACTTTGGTTCTGGACTTCTATCTGTCTTTTTCTTACCCTAGCCATGGTCGTTTTTTGGCCAAAGCCTCCAGAGGAGGTGAAGGTAGAAGATACCATAAACATGTATCAGCCTCATGACAGTTTGCATAGTCGATATGCCCCCTATGTAGGTCTGGCAAAAGCAATGAAGCTGCGACTGGAGGGAAAGAGAAAAGAAGCCAATACTATTTTTTCTACTTTGGCAAGGTCGGAGGATAAAGATATTGCCAAAATTGCCTTGTCCGAGTTGGGTAAATTGAGGCCGGTGGATACTGTAAAGGAGGAAAAGTCGCCTAGCCAGGAGCCAACCAATAATGAAGCGCAATAGAAGATATGCGTCCAGGGATTATGATTTAGTCGATTGGTAAATTTAAGGATTGGTCATACTGGTATTTTTGAAATGCCTATGCTGCTTTTATAGTTGGTATACAGGATAGGCTGCGCGTCAAGCTATTTTAGCTGTCGCCTTGGTTACCCCTCGGTAATATTAAAAGAATAAGCCGCCTAATGGACTGTGTTTTTAGATAGAATGAGAGGAATCTTCTGCTCCACCAGATGGTATTCCTTTCTAGTGGGAATGCTCTGGCTTATAATAGTAAGGCAAAGGCTATTCTTCTAAATAATAAAAGTGCAAGGGAAATGAATAGGCTTTGATGGTGAACTTTTGAATGAAAGTTTGTAGTTTTAGCTTTGAGCGTAATAATGCGCTCAAAGCTTTTTCTTTTTTACAACATTTAGAAACACCAGTATGAACAGATTCATTTTGATTACTGCCATTGTTTTGGGTTGCTCGCCTCAAGTATGGTCCAGGAGTGCTCATGAAGTCGATGCCCAGTTGCAAAAGGCAACTGTCTTTAGAAAAGGCGTTACACTGGAGCATAAAATACCATTAAAGATTCCCGCTGGGCAGAGTGAAGTTGTGATTACTAAAGTAGCCCGCGAGCTTGACGAGAAGTCGATTCAGATTACGGTCCCGGCCTCCGTCAATATTCTTTCTATCAAATTTGATAAGAGTGGCATAGACAAGTCGGATTATAGTCAAAAGGATTCTGTGGCATTGCTTCTGGAAAAGTTTGAAGATAGCCTAGCCGCAGTGGACAATAAGATTATAGCAGAGCGCAAGGCCTTAGAGTTAATGGAACAAATGGTGGCGCGGTTGGGCACTGGGGAGAGTGCCATTAAAGCCTCTGATTGGGCGCAGTCTCTCCAATTGTACAAGGAGCAGCAGGTGAATTTGCGCGACAATATTAATCGCTATACTAAAGAGCGTGCTCGGCTGAATCAACGTGTGAGTGACTTGCGTACTGCACTAGGCACGCGAAACAGAGCATACTATGGTTCTGCAAAGATTATACTGAAGCTTGTTTCTTCCCAGCCTGTAAGCAGCAACGCCACCTTGAGCTATTATACCTCGAATGCTAGTTGGACACCCAGTTACGATTTTAAGGTAAAGGATACAAAGAGTCCTTTGAATATTGTACGGAAAGCGGATATTGTACAGACTACCGGTATCGATTGGCAGGGTGTGCGCTTGCAACTCTCTACAGGAAATCCAGCCCAAGGGGCACAAGTGCCTGATTTGAGGCCATGGTTTATCAGGTTTGTGGATCCTAATACTACTTACAAGCCCATGGCTCGCAGTAATGCTGAGGCAAAGTTTGCCGCTGCGGAATCGGCAGCTGCGCCCGGTGCTTCAGATGATATATTGATACGGGGGATGGCCTCTGTTTCCGCAAATGAAAAACCGCTCGTTGTCGTCGATGGTGTGCCTTTTTCCGGTGATATCTCAAGTATTAACCCCGACGATATTGCCAGTATGGATGTTCTGAAAGATGGCAGCGGATCTGCAATTTATGGTAATAGAGCGGCTAATGGCGTCATCTTGATTACCACAAATAAAAAGAAAAATGTAGGAATCAGGGATATGGTAAGTGTGAACGAGCAAGTGGCATTTGATTTGTTTGATATTAAATTGCCCTATGACGTCCCGTCTGATGGTCAATTGCAAACCGTACTCATTGATGATATCGATAAAGAGGCAGCGTATGATTACCTCGCAATCCCACGGCTTGACAAAGACGTATTTCTTATGGCCACGCTCTCCCATATGGATAATCTAAACCTGCAAAGTGGATGGGCCAATTTGATTTATGATAATACTTACGTTGGCAAGACATATTTTAATGCAGAGCAGTTGAGAGATTCTTTACAATTTGGCCTGGGTAGAGATCAGCGTATAGTGCTAAAGCGTACTTTGCTATCAGACCAGTCGAGCACTCGAATAATAGGCAGCACCACCAGACGCACCTATAGTTTTGAAACTACAGTGAAAAATACAAAGCAAGAGACCGTAAAGCTTGAAATTAAGGAGAATATCCCTCTTGCTACCGATAAGAGTATTGTGGTAGAATTATTAGAGCAGTCAGGGGCAAACTTCGATAAGGAAAAAGGGACGCTTAGCTGGACCCTTGAGCTGACTCCGGGCACAACACAAGTGGTACGCTGGTCATATTCCGTTCGCTACCCTTCAGATAAATTAATTCCTAGATTGGAGTAAAAGCTGTTTATAAAGAAAAAAAGAAATCCATCTGCATGATGCGGATGGATTTTTCTTTATGGAGGCCATCGCTATGCCTTTGTCTACCATTATTAAGGGTTTGAAAGCGACACGCACTTATTCAGACCATCGTTTCTTGAGTGGAATCTCAATCAAAATTTCTGTGCCCTGAGGTGCTATCTCTTCTATGGATAATAGAGCAAAATGCTGAAATTGCTGGTGGTACCACCAATGGAGGCACGATTTGGAAATTTCAAACTGTGGCTCCTTATGCCAAAACTAATATTTCTTCAGGCCCCATGACCGCTAGTAATGACGGTGCGCGTTGCCCTTATGCAAAAATTGCCGCTGAGGTGAATATTAGTGGAAAGGTATGGCATGATGCCAATGCTGATGCCATTACCAATAATGCTGAAACGGGCGTAAACCCTGGGGGTAATCTATATGCCACTCTGGTGAACCAAGAAACAGGAAAAGTAATTGCTTCTGTATTGGTTGATTCTACTGATGGTTCTTATTTCTTTGAAGATGTTAACGCAGTGGGTATTTACCAAGTCATACTTACAGATGGCCCAAAAACACCCGGTACTACATTGACTAGCGCAGATTCGCTGCCTTCTGAATGGGAATATACCGGTACCAATGTAGATAGTACAGCATATCCTGGTAATAAAACTGGTGTGATTGCAGATATCGTAACATATGGTGAAGATGTAACTGGTCTTGATTTTGGGATAGTGACCCCAAATCCCGTTTCCGTAAACTTAGTTTACTTTGAGGTGACCGTTCAAAACGGAGAGCCAAATCTGAAATGGCAAACAGCTGAAGAGCAGAACAATAGAGGATTCGAAATCGAGCGTAGCCCTAACGGAATGGATTGGACAACAATTGGCTTTGTGGGAAGCATCGCTCATAAGGGTAGTAGTGTTGGGCTATTAGATTATTCATTTTCAGATCGCACTCCTCTGGCCAACAAAAACTTCTATCGTCTCAAACAACTAGATAACGATGGCAATGTGACGTATAGTTATGTGAGAATGGTGAACCTGTCAAAAGTGTATAACCCTCAAGCTACTCCAAACCCCGCCAGCGACGTAGTTATTATCTCTGGAATCAATGGCGGTGAACGCATTGCAATATATGACATCACCGGCAGCTTGATAAAGGAGATTGTGCATACAGAGGGCTCTCGTCAAGTTGTCAGCTTAACTGATATGAATGCAGGGGTTTATTATATTCATATTTTATCTCCAAATTTGGAACGAAAAGTACTCAAATTAGTAAAGCAGGTAAACTAACGGTTGGTGTAGCCAACGTTACTGCTCACTGCTAGACAAATGCTGCTCATTGTTGAGCATTGTAGTTTTGGTGTCAATAAAAGGACTCCTCCCGGCTTTTGGGAAGAGTCCTTTTGGTTTTTGGGCTAAGCACACTGCAGCACTGGATTGCTGGTACTGTGGGCGGCAAACTGGTTTCTCATTGTATATGCTTAGGAAAGTTGAATTGATGCTTAGATGCCACACCGGGACCAATTAAAGTCCCACCAAACTTTAGTGTAGCTTAGGCCTACTTCGCCATAAAGGACTCAAACGCAGCTGAGCGGTATGCGCTGGAATGAAATATTGGAGTTAACACGAAGAACGAGAAATAATCGGGGAGTAACCACTAGGGGAAAATGCCTATTGACGGCATGGCAGGCCTAATAATTTCCGAAGAAATCATCCAGAAGTAATGACTTTAGTGGTCAACCCAGCTCAGAATTCTATCACATTTTCACTTATTCAGAATGACGAGTAAAACTGATGGGAATGATTGTATAATATATGTATCGATAATTTTGCCATTTGGTAGAGTGTTTTTACGCCTTATGTGTAAAATTGATATCTAAAATTCTTTCATTTAACACCAATTTAGTTGCTTTTATTTCTTACTCCCCGCTTTTTTATATAACTTTGCCGCTTGCTTTTGCCAAAATCATGTCCTTACCTGAGTTAATAAAATACGTCTATCATAATGCTACCGATGAGGTAATTCGCAGAGGGAAAAAGATATTTCATACTTCTGGTGTACAGATCCTGGAGAATGACCCTCTTGTAGAACAAGTAGCCTTTCGTGTGCGAAATGATATTTATAACAATCACTATAAAGTAACTATTGCCAACTACCTCCAGCCGGGTAAGTTAAGTATGCGCTGCCAATGCCCTTATAACATGGGGCCGGTATGCCGCCACCAGGCTGCCGCTCTTTTTCAGTTGAATGATTTACTACAAAGTGGCTTTTTTGATCATGCACACGTAGATTATGACCAAAGTCATACCACCGTGCGTATGAGGCAGATATCCGAGTCATTTCTCAAGTTATTTTCCAGCGAGGGGCTGGTAGCACTTGCAGAAGAGTGGTACAGCAAGGGTAGTATTCGTATTCTGGAGGCAAAAGACGAGCAGGTGAGGGCTGATGTAAAAGATGATGACGGCAAAAAGTTCTCTGTAAAAATTAAGCAAAACGAAGAACGTTATTTTGATACTTCTTGTAGTTGCTCAGAAAAGAGTTATCCCCTTTGCGTACATAAGGTGGCTGTTTTTCTGGAAGTTTTATACAAGCACGGGGCCAATTATTTCAGCTCATTGCGCAACTGGGATAGCCAGAAGAATAAATTGTTAGCGCTTTATGGTTATAGTCTCAACGATGACCTTACGGGCAAATTCGAGTTTTCCTATCATGAAGGCAAGCCTTTTTTACGCGTGCTGGATAAGTCTATTAAGAAGATAGACCTTAGTGCAGCCGGCAGGCCGAATCTGGCAGCACCAAAAGCCGCCGTCGAGAGTTTTAAAATGAAAGAGGAAAGCACCGGCGAACGCAAAAAGCTGGGCGTACTGGTGCATACTCAGACCGAGTATTTCCCCTACGCAGCATTTGAACTACTGGCTGGTATTCCTAATGATGAAAGAGATGAATTTGCAGATAATGTAGAACTGCTACCGCTGAATCAGTATTTTGATCCCGTTTATCTCGACGATAGAGAAAAAATTCTCATCACGGCACTGCGCAAGCAGAGTAGTGATGAGCTGGTGAAATGGCTTAAGAAAAATTCTCCATTTGGTGATTTCCTAGATGGTGTGGATAAGGATTTGCGTTCAGAACCTAATGAGGAACTACGCAATCAGGTATGGGACTTTACCATTCCTCGTTATCAGCGCTTGTTAAGCCAGTATAAAGATTTTCCTTTTGTTTATTTCGCCAAGGATATCAAAAAAATCAAGCTCAGCAAACTGCAGAAATGTCATTTTTCAGAGCAGTTTTTCACTGCACATATTGATGTGCGCCCAATGCGGCAGAAAATTCAACTGGAGTTAAAACTGCAGATTGGCGATGAGTTGCTGGCATTGGATGAGCTACAAATGATAAATCCGGCTTTGGTGTTGTATAAGGGTAATTTCCATACCGTGGCCAATATGGACGTTATCACCATTGTCACGCATTTCGACCATAGTGGCAAGCTTCTGATATCGCAAAAAGAATGGCCACAGTATCTGGAGAAGTCATTAATGCCCCTAACGCAAATTACCACAATCAATTTTGCGCCCTCGTTGCAGGAGCGGTTGGTTGAAGAAGAGCCCGAATATCGCCTGTATCTTAAAGAAACAGAAAAGTCTATCGTTTTCAAGCCTGCTTTTTCTTATCATGGCATTGAAAAATATTGGTTGGATACCTCCTCTGCCGTCGCTGCTAGAGATGGCAAAGTGGTGGTATATGAGCGCAATGAGGCTGCGGAGCAAACTTTCCTTAATCTGTTGCGCTATCTCCATCCTGCTATGCAAGAGAGCCGTAAAGCTCAGTCTTTTTTATTGCTGGCTACAGAGGCGCTCAAAGGCAGCTGGTACTTCCAGTTTATGGATAAGCTCAAAGAGCACAATGTTACCGTTCTGGGTTATGAGCATCTGAAGCAAATGCGTATCAACCCCAATAAACCTATTACCAATCTTAATGTCAAGAGTGGTATAGATTGGTTTGATGTATCGGTACAGATAAGTTTTGGGGAGCAGGAGGTGAGCATTGCCGAGGTGAAAAAGGCGCTAAATAAAAAACAAAGCTTTGTACAGCTAAAAGATGGTAGCATCGGTCTGTTTACAGACGAGTGGATGGACAAATATGCTTTGATGCTCAAGTTGGGTCAGGCCAAAGAAGGTAGCCTGCGCCTGCGTAAGTTCCATTTCGCCGCTATCGAACATTTGCAAGAGGAGTTTGAGCCTAATGAACTCTTGCAGCAATTAGTAGAAAAGAAAGATCGCCTGTTCAATTATTCTTTTGAAGAGTCCGAACCCGTAGCTATTCCGGCCAATGTGAGAGCTACATTGCGTCCGTATCAGCAGGCCGCATTTCAGTGGATGACCTTCCTTAATGAGACAGGTTGGGGCGGTATTCTGGCAGATGATATGGGTCTGGGTAAAACCCTGCAGACACTTACCTTCTTGCAAAGCCATAAAAATAAAAATCCTGAGGCTATTTTCCTCGTGGTTTGCCCTACCTCTCTGATGCATAACTGGGCAAGTGAGATACAAAAGTTCACGCCGGATATGAAGAGTACCATGCATCACGGGCCCAAACGCACCGGCGATTTGAAGGCGCTTACACAGCATCCGGTTGTGATTACTACCTATGGCACCTTGCGGAGCGATATCAAGCTTCTGGGTCAAATCAATTTTGACTATGTAGTGCTAGATGAGTCGCAGGCTATCAAAAATCCACTCTCGCAGGTGGCTAAGGCTGCTTCACAACTGCAAGCCAAGAATAGGCTCGCGCTCAGTGGTACTCCGGTTCAGAACAATACTTTTGACCTTTATGCGCAGATGAATTTTCTCAACCCGGGTATGCTGGGTTCCATAGATTTCTTTAGAAACGAATTTGCCAATCCTATCGATAAAAACCAGGAAGACGATGTTAAGGTGCAGCTCCGCAAGATGATTTATCCATTCTTGTTGCGCCGTACCAAAGAGCAGGTGGCACCCGATTTGCCGGCCAAAATCGAAACCGTTCTATTTTGCGAAATGGGCGCTAAGCAGCGTAAGATTTACGATGCCTACCGCTCAGAGTATCGTTCCAAAATTCTGGGCGAAATCGAAGCCAAAGGTCTCGAGCGCTCGCAAATGAGCATCCTGCACGGACTAATGAAGCTACGCCAGATTTGTGACTCTCCGGCTATTCTTAACGAGGATGTTAAATACGACAATCATTCGGTAAAAATAGACGAACTCGTTCGCGAGATTACCGAAAACACTGGTAATCATAAAGCGCTGATATTCTCACAATTCCTTGGTATGCTGGGGCTTATCAAGGCCGAGCTGGAAAAGCTGGGTATCCCTTACGTTTACTTCGACGGGGGCACTTCTATGACCGAGCGCGAAAAAGCTATTCAGGACTTTCAGGAAAATGACACTACCCGCGTTTTCCTCATCTCGCTCAAAGCCGGTGGTGTGGGTCTTAACCTTACTGCTGCAGATTATGTATATATTGTGGACCCTTGGTGGAACCCCGCCGTGGAGCAGCAGGCTATCGACCGTACCCATCGTATCGGACAAACCAAGAGTATATTTGCCTATCGCCTGATTTGTAAAGATACCATTGAGGAGAAAATCATGATGCTGCAGGAGCGCAAGCTCAATCTGGTGAAAGACCTGGTAGCAGACGATAATGCATTTTTTAAAAAACTTACCAAGGAAGACATCGCTTATCTCCTCAGCTAGCATTGGGCCGCTTTTCACCGTTCCCATAGCTTTATTCGGAGATTTTGTAAACCCTCCTTTCTTAACATTTATTTTTTTTTGGGCGTGCCCCGCCGCTTCATCAGTTGAGCTATGGAGCCCGACGGGGCACTGCTACTTTCACTCTAGCTTGCTCATACGGCAATGGCGGCGGGTCGGGCCATTCACTTCAAGTCCTCGCAGCGCAAACATTAAGTGTTTTGACCAGTATTCAGCCTTTTGCATATATTATAAGTGCAGCCTCCATCTTTGGTGCTCTC